>NZ_PGVC01000014.1:0-93197 GCF_002860225.1 Bacillus sp. V33-4 | reverse complement strand
GCTACGCCATTATCTGGATGAGAAGGGAAATAATTCTCCTACAAACATTTTACTCATACTGAAAAACGCGATGGATCAATTAAAGCGTTAAGGCAGCTTTATCACCATCTAGAGTGTGGCGGACGCCTAATTGTTGATATCTTTTTGCCTGATAACGATTTTGAAATAGGCAAATTGAGAACGACAACGATAGACTGCCCAAATGGTGACACGATTACAATGGAAGAGAAACTGGTTGAAGTTGATTTTTTCAACCAATATAAAGTCTCTTATTTGAAGTATGAAAAGTGGCGTGACGGCCGGCTCATCCAAACTGAATTGCAACGATTTGCATTGCGCTGGTATGGGATAGAAGAATTCCGGCTCATTTTAGAAAGCATTGGTTTTTCAAAAGTGAGCGTGATTGCTGACTTTGAGTCTGAAAAAGAGCCAAATAATGCTTGCAAAAGCTTTTTGTTTAATGCAACAAAATAATTAGGGATTGAGTTAAATCTCTTTTATCTGTAAAAAGTTCTCTTCACTAATTTCGTGCTGATCTGACGCAAGTACTGATTGAAATCTCTTGTATAGCTCTTGGATTTCTTTTTGCTCATTTATAATGGAAATAGACTTTTCATAGATTTTCTCGCTTTCATACCAGCTTATCTCCATCCATTTAGTGGGATTGTCGTTACTTTTTAGACAAGTGGTATGAAAGTTTACATATTTATGATAAATCTCTGCTGCTTTTTCTTGAATTTCAATAAACTCTTGTTCTTTTCCTGTTTCAATATGGTACTGGTATACTTTTACAAACACAAACTCCCACCATCCTTGCAATTTACTTTATCTCTTGCAAAATTAACATAGGATTTCGAAGCGACTCATTTCAGCTTTAATCGATATACTGCAGATCATGATGCTGACACCATTCGATTGCGATTTTTTTAAATTCTTCATCTCGAAAGGAATACCATTGATCCTCAATTCCAAAATCATGAATTTTATTCTTAAATCTCCTAAAGGCACCTTTTCCATCAATAGCATCAAATAATCTGTCTTGTATTCTTTTATCTTGTACTGAATAGCAAAAGTCTTCCATAATTCTATATTCATTAATATCATTTTTTGTTGGAAGTTCTATATATTTTTCGTCATTCCCAAGGACATCAATCGCAATTTCCAGTTCCTCCTGCTGCCATTCGGGTAAATTCTCGAATGAGTCTAATTCTTCAGCATCCTGGAAGTTTTCATGAGATACGGAAATTACTTCACCAGTCTCTTTATTTAGAAAAGTATATGTATCATCAAACTGCATATCAATTCCTTCAATAACATCTCTAAGCTTAATTTTAGCGCTCATGATTATTTCCTCCGTTATTATTAGAACTTCACATGAAACCCACGTTCATACACATTTTCAGAAACCAAATACATTATTTCTATCAAGATTGATTTTAAACTGCTTCCAGCTTCAAAGCTTCTTCCAGAACTAAAAAAAATAGTTTATGATCATTGATAATTCTGGACGGCTGCCAGCTTGTTTATGGATTAAACAAATTGAAAAATTGGAACATGTGGGAATGGTAATCGCCAAAAATAAATGTGACTTCATTAGGCAGTTTCCTACTCGGGGCATGTATAAGTTAAAGCCTAATATATTATTAATTAAAGATTTCATCCAAGTATCCCTTCATAAACCTGACCCTTAGTTAAAACCTCGTTCTGAAGAAACGGCACCATTATTTAATCAGTAGTTCAATTTTCCCTTGAACTTCCTCAATTATCTCCTTAGGTGTACTGCAGATAAACATGGCTTGGCGTGCTTGCCAATCCAAGCTTTTTACTTGATCAGACAATACAGCACCTTCAATCGGTAAATCCTGTGGTAATATAACCTCGAATGGATATCCCTTAACTTTTGAGGTGACTGGACATAATAAAGCCAAACCAACTTTTCCATTATATGCTTTCGGAGATATAACAAGAGCCGGCCGTCTTCCAGCTTGTTCATGCCCAGTTTGCGAAGTGAACGTTAGCCAGACTAAATCACCGCGCTCAGGAATATAGGGCATTACCATTGTTCACGCCCTTGTGCGTCACCCGTAGACACTTCCTTATACATATTTTCCGGTCTAATCTGGGACAATAATTGATCTAGTGTTTGGTGCTTACGCCGAATAACGATTTTATCCCCTTCAATATGAAAATCAATCATATCTCCTTCTTGAATGCCCACCTGCATGGCAATTGCTTTCGGAATGCGGATACCTAAACTGTTTCCCCATTTTTGCACTTGATTCATACATTATCAACTCCTCATAAATAGTATATACATTGTATAAACATTTGACAAAAAAATCAAGCCCTTTGATTAAAAAGAATATTCTTTCTAGAAGGTGTGAATTGGCAGAGGTTAAACGTATAATGGTGACATAAGTTATCTACTTTTAAAATTTTATAAAACAAATGCAGATTATTATCCATTTGCACTCCTCCAATCATCAGCCGAAAAAAGAGCCCGGATAAGTGAGTTCACCATGGACTTTATTAAGTTCCCCGACCTTCAATTCACAAACCATGAAAACCTCATCGGGGACATCAAATTGCCTTAACTCCAACCGATACTTTCTCGCCGGTTTAAATCCGAACTTAGGATAATAATCCGGGTGGCCGATTAATAAAACCAATCCGTAGCCCAGGCCCTTGCATCTTCGCAGTCCTTCCTGCATCAGCTTGGTTCCGATCCCTTTCTTTTGGTATCCAGGCCTAACTGCTATTGGTGCAAGAACAATCACTTCATATTCATGATTTGGATTCTTTACTTTAGCTTTGCTTAAGAGGATATGGCCGGCGATTTCTCCTTTTTCTTCTGCGATGATCGACAATTCCGGAACAAATTCCTCGGATAACCGGATTCTTTCGATCAGTTTGGATTCATCGTCTCTCTCACCAAAAGCAAGATAATTTAATTGGTAAACCTTTTTATAATCACTGGCTTTTTCTGTTCGGATATTCATTGTCACTCAACTCTCTATATTTCAATTAAAGTATTAAACCTAAAACAGGGGGAAGCATTAGCATCAAAATAGAAATCGTTAACAATAGATTCGAAGTTTTTACCGGAAGTTTTTCGTTGCCTTTTCCTGAATACCAGCCAGAAAACTGCCATCTATTTCGATACAAAACAAAAAGCAATATTAAGATGCCCAAAACACCCATCCAGTCATAATCGTCTACGTTAATCCCCGTCATGGAATATACATTTACTAACACAGTACTCATAATGCCACCCAGGAAAAAGAATACTAAAACAATTCGTAATAACTCCAACACCATTCTCATAATTCTTCCCCCAACAAAATCGTATAAAAATATTTTACTATAAATATCCAAAAGTACAGTAAAAATATTTGCTTATCCGGAGCAAAAATATTCTTGAATTTTCATAAATCAAAAAAACTACTTTGTACCTATTTACGAAGCTGGAATCATTGGTATTCCTACCTTTTTTCTTGCTTATTATTGCTGGAGTACCAATTAACACTATGAATATGTGGTAAAATATTCGTAATCCGAACATAGAGGGAGGTATGGTCATGAAAATAAGTGTGTTTCTTGATGATTACCGACCTTGTCCACCAGGATATATTTTGACCGATAATATTGATGAATGTCTCAACCTGTTAGTGCATTTTCATGTCGAACATTTGTCGTTGGACCATGATCTGGTCAGCAAAACGAGAAACGGGTTAAAGCTTGTGCATTTAATGGTAGAGTACCAGTTGTTCGCAGAACGCATTACCATCCATTCTGCTAACTCCGTCGGTGGTAAAGCCATGTATCAGTTTTTAAGGGAAGCACAAAACGACCTCAAGATGCCTCACACCATCAAAATTATCTTGCGCCCCTTGCCTTTACATTAAGGTCTGGCAGATTTGACCCTCTGACGATAATCCTCTTCACCCTGTCCAGACCGTCCCTCAGCCTAATGACCAAATCGCTTTTTACGTTTCGCTTAAATAAACTCGCATTTCGCTTAATTATTATTTTTTCCGCTTAAATAATCGTATTTCCGCTTAATTATTCAAGTTTCCGCTTAAATCCCGGGAATTTCCGCTTAATTGATCCTCTCAACATTGACGGGCAGACTTATAATTTCTTGAACTCCCATTAAATAAGGCTTGTGCCAATGGCGGAATGCTGGTCCAACTAAAACAAGTGTAAAACAAGCTGAATC
The DNA here is from genome assembly GCF_002860225.1 of Bacillus sp. V33-4. NCBI lineage: Bacteria > Bacillati > Bacillota > Bacilli > Caryophanales > Bacillaceae > Bacillus > Bacillus sp. V33-4. The sequence goes on along the minus strand of NZ_PGVC01000014.1, from coordinate 88,978 downwards.
TGATGAAAAAACACACAAAAACCCCCCCTTTTTGTCTCCTAACAGGGGGGGTTATAATCGAACCTTCCATTTAAAAATTCCAACAGAAATAAATGTTTCCACTTCTTTAATCTGATAAAATATAGAATAAAGATCATCAGTTAAGCGGGGTAATTGTATGGATCACTTACATTCCCAATATGTTAGAGGCATTAAATTGAAAAGAGATAAAGTTCCTTCATTTAATGACTATCCTTTTAATCTCCCAAGCATTCATTCATTAACCGAACTATCTCTCCATCCAAATGTCACTTTCATTGTCGGTGAAAATGGGGTGGGCAAATCAACCTTTTTAGAAGCCATTGCCGTTTCGCTCGGATTTAATCCAGAAGGAGGTTCGTTGAACTTCAACTTCACCACTTATGACTCTCATTCCGTTCTCGAACATTACCTTAAAGTGATAAAAGGCGTATTGCGGCCCAAAGATGGCTTTTTTCTTCGAGCGGAAAGCTTTTATAATGTCGCTTCCAACATAGAAAAAATGGACAGTGAACCAGCACCCGGCCCCCGGGTAATTGACTCGTTTGGCGGAGTTTCACTCCATGAACAATCACATGGCGAAGCTTTTTTTTCGACCTTCACAAATCGTTTTCGCGGCAACGGCATTTACATTTTGGATGAACCTGAGGCGGCCCTTTCACCAATCAGGCAATTATCGATGATCGCAAGGATCCATGATCTGGTGAACGAGAATTCTCAGTTTATCATAGCGACCCATTCCCCGATCATCATGTCTTATCCATCCTCCAAAATATTTGAGCTTAGCGAGGACGGAATCAATGAAACAGCCCTGGAAGAAACCAATCACTACAAAATCATGAAACAATTTTTCGATGACAAAAATAGGTTGCTTCATCATTTGTTAGTTGATTAAGCTTTTCCATTTCATAGAAAATTGATTAGTAATATGATCGCACTTGCAATCGGAGTAATAACCATTCCGTATCGCAATAGAACTTGGGGAAGTTTCTTGGTTAACTTCGCTCCAATGTAGGTCCCAACTATCGTTCCAAGAGATACTTTTAAAAACAACAGAGTGTCAAAATAGCCGTTTACGATGTAGCCAGCGGATGCGAACATCGAAATGGGTACAATAACCAACATCGTAGTTCCTGCGGCGAACCGCATTGGAAAATGCAGCCATTTTATGAGTGACAACTGGATAAAGGGAGCTGCACCGATCCCGAAAGTTCCTGAAATCAAGCCATTACCGAGCCCGATTAGGCTATAGCCAAGAACCGCCGGATTTGTTCTCTCTTCCTCAACCCTGATGTTCACTCTAGTTTTTAACCAAAGAAGTACTGCTGAAATGACTAACACTGTCATTGTAAAAAACATCAGCACATTCGGGTCTATGAACACGGTCAATCTGGTCCCAAAGAAAGCACCAATTCCCCCGAACAAACCGACAATTAAGCCTTCTTTTAAATATAGATTCCCTTCTCGAAAGTGACTCCAACTTCCTGACAATACGCTAAAGAACATGACAGATACGGCAGTGCCTAATGCGGTATGTACGGGGATATGGAAAATCGTCACAAGTATGGCAATGATAAAACCGGAGCCCCCAGCTCCAACAAATCCCAACACGAACCCTAACAATAGCATCGTTACAATCAATAACATCTTTTACCTAAGCATCTCAGGTGTTTTCATATGCCAATCCGTTTCCTTTTGAAAAAGAAACCCGGCATCTATTAGCTTTTGCTCGTGCATCGGACCGGCAACTAGCTGCATTGCCATTGGCAGATGATTGATTTGTGTGTATCCAATAGGAATGGTCAGAGTTGGGACACCTGCATTTGTAAATGGAAGATTGTAGGCAGGTGATCCTGTTTCTGAAATCCCTTTTGGTGCGGGTGTTGGTGAGGCTGGGGTAATTAACAAATCTACATCTTTAAAGAGTTCGGTCATTTGTTCTCTAAAAATAGATCGGATTCGTTGCGCTTTCAGATAATCATTTGCTTTAATTTGTAAGCCTTCTTTAATAAACTGCTGTAAATAGGGACCGAAAAGGGCCGGTTCTTTCAAATATTTATCTGCATGATAATGGGCTGTTTCCGATTTCATCACGATGTGTTGAGCAGCGTTGGCCGCTTCCAAACTGCCGGGCAAATGAATAGAAATCGTTTTAAAACCTATGTTCTGAAGCACCTGAATCGCGTCTTCGATAGACTTTTGCAATTCACCATCAGTGTCTTTAAAATATTCATCTATTACAATGCCGATCTTATAGTCTTTCTTTTCCCGTAAGCAGAGATCTTGTTTTGGCAATGTCCAAGTGGATGAATCATGTTGGTCCGGCCCGGAAATTTCATTATAGACAAGGACTGTATCCTCAACCGTTTTTGTAAAAGCACCTATATGATCCAAGCTCCAGCTGGCGGGTATCACCCCGGCCTTGCTTATTCTTCCATAAGTTGCTTTTAACACTGTCAAGCCATTATAGGCAGCCGGTCTTGATAATGATCCGGCTGTTTGGGTCCCCAATGCCATTAAAGTCATACCTGCAGCCATGGCTGCTGCCGAACCGGAGCTTGATCCGCCAGGCGTGTGGTTTAAATTCCATGGATTCCTAGTTTCCGGTGGGCCTCCCCAGTTAGCAAATTCTGTCGTCGTTGTTTTGCCGAGTAAAATAGCCCCTGCATCAGATAATTTTTGAACCACGGTAGCATCCTGATCAGGTGTAAATCCTTTTAATGCCTTTGATCCGCCTTCAGTGTTTATTCCTTTCGTATAAATGATGTCCTTTGCTGCATATGGAATACCATATAGCTGTGAAAACGTTTTAAACTGATTCACTTTGTGCTCTAACTCTTTTGCTCTTTCAATAGCGCGATCTTTTTCAATTGTTACCCAGGCTCTTATGGTTGGCTCTGCCTGTTCGATCTGTTCTAAATATAATGAAACCAGCTCAGTTGGGGATATTTGTTTTTCTCTTAATAATCGGTGGGCATCTGCAATCGTCAAGGAAAACATAGACGTCTTAATCAATTGTAACGACTCCTTTCGGTCCAAAAAGCGGAACTGTCTCTCTCTTAATTTCATATTTTCTTACTTTCTGAACTTCACTCGAATAAGAATGATATAAATCTCCTTGTAAAAAATCCAAAAAGTTTAACCTATTCCTTTGTTCTTCTACTTTTTTACCATCGATTTCGAGGATAATGTGCTTCCAAGGTTCACTGTCTAAATGAGGTTGCACAGCATTTCCGCTTGGATCAAAGGCACAGCTTAACCCAAAGAATCGTGATGTTAACTCCCGGCCTTCAGCTTTAAGTGTTTCGTCTCCTGCCTTATTAACCCCGACAACATAGAGGCCATTTTCTCTGGCTCTGGCCTGGCACTCGGAAAGCCATGCTGCCTTTCGCTCTTCTCCTCCGGCTGCTGTTGGAATGATGATTAATTCTGCCCCCTGCAACGCGAGAGCCCTGGCAGCTTCTGGAAAGGAACGATCGAAACAGATGAGAATACCAACCTTATAGCCTTTTACATCAAAAACAGGAAATTCAGTTCCCCTCTTAAAATAACGAGTTTCATCCGTTGTTAAAGTTGGGAGTGCCAATTTTGGAATATGTGTCTTCCGATAACTGCCGATATATTCTCCTGCATCAGAAATCATAATTGCCGTATTATAATAGCTAGTGTTTTGATCATCTGCATATTTTTCAAATATGGTAATCACAACATACACACCCGAATCTCTTGCTTTTTGAGAAAAAAATGTAAACGTTTCGCCAAGTAAAGGTTCTGCTAATTCAAAAAAGCTTTGATCATCTATCGGGCAAAAATAAGGAGTCGTCATTAGCTCGGGGAAAACGACCAGGTCTGTTCCTGGATTATCGTGAATAGCATGATCAAATTGAGCAGCCAGCATTTCAAGACGATCAGTATAACTTTCTCCATTTAAATTGGGACCACTTTGCAGTCCAACTATTGTTAATTTCATAACTAGACACCTCCTCCTTGTCATTCACCAGGAATAAACTCTGAATTCACAATATCTTCATACTTCATTTCGTTTTTTATATTTCCTACAAATTTCTGCATATCGATAGCTGTTTTAAAAGCTTCCGTGGTAATCTCGACATTTTCCGGATAAACGTTGCTGTCAATCATACGTTGAACAGCTTGATCAATAACGTCTCCGTCCAGTTCCGGAAACTCTTTTTTAGCTACTTTCTTTGCAGTTTCCGGGTCTTTATGGATTAGTTTTAGAGATTCGTCCATAGCTTTTACAAATCGTTTTACTAGCTCAGGATTTTCATCGATGATTTTTTGAGACGTATTGAAAGTAGAGAATGCATAGTCGGGATATTCTTTTGTGAAATCGTAAACTAATTCCACACCTTCAGCTAAGCCCTGCTCTACCTGTGGCTGATAAGCGACCGCAATATCCGCTTCCCCTGCCAGTACGGGGCCCAGTTCAGATCCGTTTTGGACTTCAGTTACTTTTACATCGTTTTGATAATCAAGTCCGTTATCTTCGAGCAAGCGTTTGAGTAGCGTATTCGATGTGCCTGGAGCTAACCCGACGATGATTCGTTTTCCTTTTAAATCTGCCGGTGAATCAAACACAACATCTTTATTAGCAAGCACCCAGACAGGAGCGCTATTTGCTACTGCACTGACAGCTTTTGCATCGCCGCCTTTTTCATTGGCAAAACCTACGTGCTCCGGACCATGTACTGAAAATTGTGCTTCGCCGGAAAGCACAGACGTCAATGCGGTCGGGCCGGTACCGGCAGAGCGAATATTAGAGATATTTATATTATTTTCTTTAAATACACCTTCATGGAAACCCACATACAGTGGTAAATAAAGAAGAGTGTGGAAGGCCTCTGTTATAAGAACAGTGTCCATTTCACCATCTTTTTCAGTCTGGGCTGAAGAAACTCCTGCGTTACTTCCAGAACAAGCTGACAGAGTCACAACAAGTATAGATAGTAGTGTGATAATCGAATATTTTTTCATTGAAAAATCCCCCATCTGAACTGTTATTGATTTTCACTTTGTTTGTTCATTGCATCCCAAGGAATTAATCGAGACTCCATTTTCGATACAACAACATAAAGAAAGATCGCAACTGCCATTAAAGTTAAGACTCCCACCCAGACAACATTTAAGTTAAATAGATTTCCAGCGACGAAAATCATTCTTCCAAGTCCTTTATCAGAAGAGATAAACTCTCCCCCAATAACAGCAATTAAGGCAAAACCTATATTTAACCGGAATGCGGAAATAATCCAGGGCATGGATGAAGGAAAAACAACCTTTTTAAAAATTTGGCCTTTGGACGCTCCGAGTGATCGCATTAAATTGACAAGATTTGAATCGATTTGATGTGTTCCCTGGTATGCTGAAAGCAACGCCACGATAAACGTAGCAATACCGGCTAAAGCAATCTTCGAGAACATCCCCGAGCCAAACCAAATAATAATCATCGGTGCAAGGGCAATTTTCGGCAGGCCGTTTAAAGCGACAATAAAGGGGTCAATAATTCTTGCAAATGTTGTAGAATACCATAATAGAAGACCGACAACAGAACCTAAAACACTGCCGATAATAAAGCCCATAATCGTTCCATAAACAGTTGCCAGCATATCACTGAAAAGCTGCCCGCTTTGAATAAGACGAACCGTTTCATTTAATATGCCAAGCGGAGAACCCATCAAAAAAGAATTGACCCATTGCAGATAAACTGCCAGTTCCCATATAGCCAATAGAGATAAAACAATTCCCAGTCTTGAAATATTATAAAGCACGATGGGATTGAGCTTCTTTTTCTTTTGCCGGGCTTTTGTTTGAATAATCTTTCCAGTACCGACTTGTGTTAAATCCATTATAACTCCCTCCCAATTTGAATATCTAAATCGGCCCAAATACTTTCAAAAAAATGATTATATCGATGATCGGATCTAGCCTTCATAGCGGAACTGTATTCTTTGGCAAGGCCCACTTCATAGATTTTCTTTACCGAAGTCGGCCTTTGGGTCATAACGGCGACCCGGTCCGACATCGCAATCGCTTCACCTATATCATGTGTAATTAAAACGGCTGTTTTGCCGAAATCTCTTAAAATTCCCAGTATTTCCTCTTCCAGTACTAATCTTGTTTGATAGTCTAAAGCAGAAAAAGGTTCATCCAAAAGAATAATGTCGGGGTCGATTGCCAGGGTGCGAATGAGTGCAACCCTTTGTCTCATTCCTCCCGATAATGTGGAAGGATAGGCGTTCGCAAAGTCGGAAAGTCCATATTTCGCCAAATAGGCCAACCCAATTTCTTCACGTTCCTTCTTTGCTTTCCCCTTTACCTCAAGTCCGAGACTAACGTTGTCGAGGATTGTGCGCCAGGGAAATAATAAATCTTTTTGCATCATATAACCTACATGACCAGTTGAACTCGAAATATTTTCCCCCTTTACCGTTACATGTCCTGCCGACGGTTCCATGAGACCAGAGATAATATTAAACATAGTACTCTTTCCGCAGCCACTCGGACCAATAATACTAATAAACTCCTTTTCTTTAATATCAAGTGTGATATCTTTAATAACCTGAATCACATTATCCTCTTTATCAACAAAATGTTTCTTTATTCCTTGCAATTCAATGGCATGTTCTTCCTTTGTATAGTTTTCAACAGCTTTTGCAGAATTAACTATCATCATTCTTATCACTCCTTATTTTGTTATGATGTCTTTACAACTTAAAATTAAAAAATTCTCATAAGCCATGTCACGTTTTCTAACAACTCTAAATACTTAAACTGAATTATATGTCTCTATTTTTAGGCCGTAAACAATCTTGTTAGATTATTTAACAAGGTTTTTTTAGAAAAAATAAAAAAAGGAGCAAGATCAAAAAGCGTATTATGCTTTTTAGTCTAGCTCCTTTTGTCTATTTGACTATTAAATTGAACATTTGATTGTTCTCTCGTTTGGTCAATTTCGAAGCGAAAATGAGACCCGAGATAAACAACCTTCACTTTTTCCAAAGGCTGGTTATTGTCTGTAAAAACAAGTCCATCCCATAACATTAAAGGCATTCCTTCCGAAATGTTCAATAATTCAGCTTCCGCTTTTGTGGCTGGCACAGCTTGAAATGTTTGTTTTGATCGTGTAGGAAAAATCCCTTTTTGAGCAAATAAAGAATACAGCACCTCAAGATCCTCTTCCAACAGGTTGGGATATATTCTAACAGGAATAATTGAAGTCCGAATTGCCAAAGGCTTATTATTCGCATACCTTAAACGAACAATCTCAAACACTTCTTCTCCCCGGTCAATGGATAATGTATCTGCCAAGTCCTTTGGCGGGGGATATACCTTCTTTGAAATTAACTTGGCACTATGGTTGAATCCGAATATCTCCATTTCTTCTGCAAAGGTGCGGAATACTGAAGCATTACCTATTATGACAGGATTGGAAACATAGGTGCCCAAGCCTCTTCTTTTCACTAAATACCCCTCTTGGACAAGCTCCGCTAAAGCCTGTCTGACTGTCGGTCTACTAATATTATATTTTTCAGAAAGGTCATGCTCAGTCGGGATTTTATCCCCATTTTTATATAGGCCTTGCTCAATCTGCTTGATTATTGATAGCTTCAATTGAACATACAACGGCAGCCGACTATTTTGTTCAATCATTTTCATACCCCATTTTTTAGTGCTTATTAACTAATCGTATTATAACAAAAGGTGATATGGAATAAATCAACAAAAAGACCAAAACATGATATTTCGGTCTTTTATGTCCTGTTAAAAATTGCAATTTACCTGGATGAGGCGACTTCTTGATTCTTGAGTGCCCTTCTTAAAATTTTTCCAGTTGTGTTTTTCGGAAGCTCCTCAAGAAAAACGATTGCTGATGGGATTTTGTATTTGGCAAGGTGCTCACTGCAATATTCAAACAAGTCCTTCTCAGTCAGCTGCTGATTTTTTGAAACAACATAGCATTTCACTGCTTCTCCTAAATTCGGATCCGGAATCCCTACAACGGCGACCTCGACTACATCCGGATGATTGTACAGAACCTCTTCGACTTCGCGCGGGTAAACATTATAGCCGCTGACCAAAATCATGTCCTTTTTGCGATCGACGATATAAAAATAGCCTTCTTCATCCATCCTTGCTAAATCCCCGGTGTATAGCCAGCCGTCACGAATCGTTACTGCTGTATCTTCAGGCATTTTATAGTAGCCTTTCATTACATTTGGGCCCCTGACGATTAATTCGCCAACTTCGCCAACCGGAACCTCTTCTCCGAGTTCGTTAACGACTTTGTTTTCAACATTCATAATAGACTGTCCAATAGACCCGGGCTTGCGCGGACGGTCGAGCGGGTTAAAGCATGTCACCGGTGATGCTTCTGATAAACCATAGCCCTCCGACAACAGGACATTAAATTTATTCTCAAAGCTTTTTAGCAGGGCAACAGGCATGGAAGCGCCACCAGAAATGCATAAGCGGAGCGACTTCAAGTCATCAGGATTGCCTTCCTCATACTGCAAGAGGAAATTATACATTGTTGGCACGCCCGCAAACACAGTTGGTTGATATTTTCTGGCGAGACGAAAAATCTCCTTCGGGCTGAATTTCGGATCAATTAAGATCGTTGCGCCATTCATGAGCGGTGCATTCAAAGCTACCGTTAAACAAAAGACGTGAAACATTGGCAAAGTGGTAATAACCCGGTCATCCTCATTGATCCGCAGATAGTCACCGCTATCCTTTGCATTTCGGTAAAGATTTTTATGAGTTAGCATTGCACCTTTCGGCTTACCCGTTGTTCCTGATGTATACAGAATGACAGCGACATCCTCTTCCTGAAGATCTGGGCCGGCAAATGAAGGATCACCTGTAGCAACCACTTCTGTAAACGGTTTCAATTTCGGGAATACTGATAAGCTTGTTACATCTGTTCCCGCCTGTTGTCCTTGCGGAGTTTCACAGACGATGTATTGCTCCACGTCCGGCAGGCTGTGATGCATTTTTTCAGCAAGCGGAAGCAAAAGATCAAGTGCAACAACGACCTTAACGTCGCCATTTTTCAAAATATAGCCAATTTCATCCAGTGTATAAATTGGATTAATCGGAATGACCTTGGCACCAAGCCGAAGTGCACCATATAGGCTAATTACAAAATACGGTGAATTGCCTAATAGCAGTGCAATATGATTCCCTTTTTTAACTCCAAGCTTTTCAAGTCCCGAGGCAAATTTTGTGACAGCCCCGTCCAATTCGGCATATGTACTGGATTGGTCCATAAAATAATAAGCAGGTTTACTCGCCAGTACCTTTGCAATGTGATGAAGCTGATCTGACAAATTCAACTTAACCCCTCCCCTTTTCAAAAAAATACGAACCAAAAATGAATGGTTATTCATTTTTTGGACATAAATTTTCTAAATTAATTATATTGAAAAAAGGTTTAATATTCAAGATTAATCGTCGTACAAATACAAATTTTTCAAACTTTCATACTTATCTTTCAAAATTTTTCATACAAAAACAGTGCCCTGAGGCGGACACTGCTACTTTCTTAATATACTAAGTTAACAAAGTCTTCTTTTGAAATGTTGCCGAAGTAATGCTGGATGTTTACACCCTCAAGGGCTGCCTCTATGTCTGATTTTCCATACTTGATTCCCGTAAGCTTGTCTTCAATTTCTGACACGTCACCCACTCCGAAGAAGTCTCCATAGATTTTGCAGTTTTCGATGCCGCCCTTATTCACTTCCAGTCTCACATCAATTTGGCCAACTGGAAAGCGATGTGAATGCTGGAGATTAAACTTTGGTGATTTCCCATAGTTCCAATCCCAGTTCTGATAGCGCTCCTCCGAGATTTGATTGATTTTTTTCCAGTCATCCTCCGTCAATTTATATTGTGGAATATCTTCCTCATTACTGAAAATATTTTTCAGGAGCAGGTCTTTAAACTGCTCAATCGAAATTGGATCAGCTAAAAACTCTGAAATATTGGCTACCCTGCTGCGGATTGATTTAATTCCTTTTGATTCAATCTTATCTTTTTTAACATTCAATGCGGAAACGACATGCTCGATTTCAGATTTGAACAGGAGTGTGCCGTGGCTGAACATTCTGCCCCTTGTCGAAAATTGCGCGTTGCCTGAAATTTTCCTGCCCTCCGCAACAATATCATTACGGCCGCTCAGCTCCGCATTTACACCGAGCTTCTGGAGGGCAGCAATGACCGGTTCTGTAAACTTTTTAAAGTTATGAAAGCTCTCGCCATCGTCTTTTGTTATAAAGCTGAAATTTAAATTGCCAAGGTCATGATAAACCGCCCCGCCCCCGGACAATCTGCGCACGACATGGATGCCTTTGCTCTCAACATATTCCGTATTGATTTCCTCGATCGTATTCTGGTTTTTGCCAATAATAATCGATGGTTCGTTTATGTAAAACAGCAAATATGTCTCGTTGATATCGAGATTTTTCAAAGCGTATTCTTCGATCGCCAGGTTAATGCGCGGATCTGTAATTCCCTCGTTATCGATAAATAACATGTCAAAGTCTCCTCTTCTATAAAGTAATCGACAGATTTTCCGACGCTACTAAAATCGGACCATTGAAAACCTCAGCTGCTTCTTCCTTGAGGCGTTGAATATCGCCATAATGAGGCAAATGCGTCAGGATCAGACGTTTAACATTAGCTACAGCTGCAAGTTTTCCAGCATCAAGGCTGTTCATGTGGCCTGCATTTTTTCCATCCTGTTCCTTGTAAAAGTTACACTCGCATAAGAGCAGGTCTGCGTCTTTACTAAACTGCTCCAATTCGTGTTTGTATGACGTATCAGCGGTATATACAAAAACTTTTCCACCAGTTTCAATCCGCATCGCATAGCATGGAACCGGGTGGTCTGTCCGTAAAAAACGGATGCTAAATGGTCCAACCGTCAGCACTTCAGCAGGATGATATTCGACTCAGTTGGTGATGTTTTTATGAGTTAGCTTCGGAAATTCTTGTTCAGACTCAGGCGCATAGATAGGCAGCTCATCCATTTTCTTACCAAGGAAAGATTGAATTAATCTTGCATGCTGCAAAACTCCAATATCTGCAATATGGTCAGCATGATAATGCGACAGGATCACAGAATTTATTTCTTCCGGCTGGATGATATTCTGCAGCTTTGAAAGCACGCCGCTCCCGCAATCGATTAGCAGCTTGAATCCGTTCTCCTCAAGTAAATACCCTGTACTTGCTTCATTTACCTTCGGGTACCCTCCCCAGCAGCCGATTACCGTTAATTTCACTGAACACGCCTCCTAATGACGATTTATGCTTCTTAATTTCATAGTACCAAAAAAGCATTACCCTTTTCCATTTCCCGGTTCAAAGGATTACATAAGTCATTTTGCTTATTTTATTCCTTTTTAAAATTGTATTGAAACAGTTGTTGACAAAAAACATCTGTTATAATACAATTGAGTTAAATTCAGATTATTTTAAAAATTGGAGGTTAACAGCGATGCTTTTTAACATTATGGAATTCTTCAGAAATTTGCCGCCGAAAGAATGTGCCGAATGCGGAAAAACCATTGACGAGCAACATGAATGCTACGGTAACAAATGTGACCATTGCTTGGGAGTAACCGATATTTAATAGTTTAAGATAATTTACCAGCTTTCTCTTTTGGAATAAATCATATAAACGAAAAAACCAGCCGTTAGGATGAGCGGCTGGTTTTTTCAGCAATAGTACTTGCAATCTCTATTATTTACAAAATTGTGATACGACAGAATTTCAGTTTAAGATTTGACAGCTGTTTTTGCTTCTTCATTAATGGTTAAGTAATCTAAGACCATCTTGACAGCTACTTCGCCCTGGTCAATACAGTCCGGGATACCAAGGCCTTCGAACGAGCTCCCGGCCAGGAAGATGCCTGGGTATTCTGAAGGCATTTGTTCCTTTATCTTTTCAACCATTTGTTTGTGGCCAACTGTATATTGAGGCATTGAATTATTCCATCGTGAAATAATTGAAAATTCCGGTTCGGCAGTGATATCCATCGTTTTGTTTAAGTCTTCGAGGACAATTTTGATGATTTCGTCATCTGACAGGCCAACAACTGCTTCATCCCCTGCTCTCCCTACATAACAGCGGAGCAGCACTTTTCCGTCAGGAGTCGAATGCGGCCATTTTTTATGCGTCCACGTACAGGCAGTAATCGTGTAATCGCTGTTCCGGGAAACGACAAAGCCCGTGCCTTCAATATCCTTTTTTATCGCTTCTTTTGGGAATGCCATCGCAACAGTTGCTACAGACGTGGAAGGCATCTCCTTTAATTCACTAAAAAGGTCATTTCCAGGGAATAACATCGGCACGGCTTGGTGTGGAACCGCCGAGATGATACTGTCGGCGAGAATGATCTCGCCATTATTAAGCTCGATCTCATAGCCGCCCGATTTTTGAATGATTTGTTCAACCCTCATCCCTTTTAAAACTGAACGAGGCTCAAGCTTCGACTCAATAGCATCGACAAACGACTGTAATCCTGAAGAAAAGGTTAAAAACAGTCCATTGCCTTTTTGGCTCGGATTTTTCGGCCTGGCTGGAGTGGCCTTTTTCATTCCCAAAATCAGGCTCCGGTATTTTTGCTCAACCTCATAGAATTGCGGAAATGTGGACATTAGGCTCAAACGGTCAATATCACCCGCATAAATCCCGGACAACAAAGGCTCAATTAAGTTTTCAACAACCTCATCCCCGAGCCTGCGCCGGAAAAATTGACCGAGGGACTGGTCCTCTGAAGGATTGGAGCGCGGCAAGAAAAAGTCGGCTGCTGCTCTTATTTTTCCCGGGATCGAAAATAAGCCAGTAGTCACAAAGGGGGCAACCTCAGTAGGAATTCCCATAATCGAACCTCCCGGCATCGGATGTAGCCTCTCCTTGACAAGGACATATGATTTTCCAGCGGAATTGTTGATTAATTGATCAGCCATTCCCACTTCTTTTGCAAGCCTTGAAGCACTTTGCTTTCGGCCAAGAAAAGAATCCGGACCCTTTTCAATCACATATCCATCCCTTACAACTGTCTGGATTTTCCCGCCAAGCCTGTGGGAAGCCTCGATTAAGTTGACATCGACTGCCATGTTTTGCTCTCTTGCCTGCTTTTGCAGGTAGTAAGCAGCAGCGAGCCCGGTGATTCCCCCGCCAATAACAGCAACCCTCTTTCTTCCTTGCAACACGATTACATCGCCTTCTTTTCGTATAAAGTTATTTCCCAATATGATGCAGTACGACCGTTGCCAGCGCTTCAATAAATTCAGGCTGCGCATTAGGCATTTCAGGGCGATAATAGCTTGCCCCCACTTCTTCAGTCACGATTTTACATTCGACATCGTTATCAAACAACACTTCCAAATGGTCAGAAACGAATCCGGCAGGAACATACACAAATGCTTTGTAGCCGTGTTCGTTGTAAAGTGCACGCGTTAAGTCCTGGACATCTGGTCCAAGCCATGGTTCCGGTGTGTTGCCGGCACTCTGCCAGCCCACCTCATAATGTTTAACTCCTGCTTGCCCGGCAATCATTTCAGCTGTCTTTTGCAGCTGATTTGGATACGGATCACCCATTTGTAAAATCTTTTCAGGAAGGCTGTGAGCGGAAACAATTAAAACGGCCTTGTCCCGTTCTTCAGCCGCCATCTGCTCAAACGTTTCCTTGACTCTGCTTGACCAATATTGAATGAACTTCGGTTCATCATACCAGCTTTCAACGGAAACAATCTGCGGGCCGCCAAGCTTTTCTGCTTCCTCCTTGGCGCGGCCGTTATATGACTTAATGCTGAAGGTGGAAAAATGAGGAGCGAGCACAATGCTTACTGCTTCTTCAATTCCATCTTCATGCATTTGCTTTACGGCATCTTCAATAAAAGGTTCAATATGCTTTAAGCCTATATACATTTTAAATTCAATTTCATTTTGGATCTCATTTAAATGCTGCGCTAGCTTTTCCGCTTGCTCAAGCGTAATTTTTGCCAGCGGAGATATGCCGCCGATTGCTTCATACCTGCTCCGCAAATCCTCCAGCATCTCCGGGGATGGTTTTCTTCCTCTGCGAATATGCGTATAATATCTTTCAATATCTTCTTCTTTATATGGGGTTCCGTAAGCCATCACGAGTAAGCCGATTTTTTTCTTTGCCATGTTATCCACCTCTTAAGAAATAAGTCTACAGTCCTCTATTGTGCCAAAAAAAGCTCCGATCACCAAATGAAACGCTTAACAAATGAGGACTAACGGCTCAATTTTGCAGCTGAATATTCATGTACAAAGGCTGTAAGACGCTTTAAAGTCTCGGGATCTACATCTGGAAACACTCCATGGCCGAGATTAAAGATATAGCCCGGGTGTTCCATGCCAGCATCGAGGATCGCTTTCGCTTTTTCCTCTACGACTTGCCACGGTGCCAGCAAAACTGCCGGATCGAGATTACCCTGGACAGTTTTCGTAATGCCGATTTTTCTCGCTTCTTGAATAGGAAGGCGCCAGTCCAGTCCCACTACATCAACAGGAAGGTCGTTCCATTCAAGGGCAAGGTGGCTTGCACCGACTCCGAACATAATAAGCGGCACTCTTTCTTCCTTTAAAGCAGAAAAAATCCTCTGCATGACCGGCTTAATAAAATAACGGTAATCTTCTACATTTAGAGCTCCAACCCATGAGTCAAAAATTTGAATCGCTTTGGCACCGGCTTTGATTTGCGATCGGACATATGTAATCACCATCTCACCAAGCTTGTCCATCAGGGCAAACCACGCTTTCGGTTCGGCATACATAAAGGCTTTTGTTTTATTATAATTTTTTGAAGGTCCTCCTTCGATCATATAACTGGCCATGGTAAAAGGTGCTCCGGCAAAACCGATGAGCGGTACCGACAACTGTTGTTCCGTGAGGATTTTAATCGTTTCTAGAACGTAAGGGACATCTTCCTCAGGATTAATTTCACCGAGCTTTTCAACGTCCGCTAACGATTGAATTGGATTGGAAATAACCGGACCAACCCCCGTTTTAATATCGACATCGACACCAATCGCAGGCAGCGGGGTCATTATATCCTTATATAGTATGGCTGCATCGACATTGTACTGTTCAACGGGCAGCCTCGTGACATAGGCACATAATTCGGGCTGTTGCGTAATTTCAAATAGAGAATATTTTTCCTTTAGTTCTCGATATTCAGGCTGGGAACGGCCGGCCTGGCGCATATACCAAACGGGTACATAGTCCGTCTTTTCTCCTGACGCCGCTTTTAAGAATGTTTCATTGACTACTTTTGTCATATACAAATAATCCACCTTTCAAAAACTTCCTGTATTTCATTTTAATATATTATGGGCAAAATAAGAAACAGCAAGAAACGTACATTTTATGAACTGTTTCCAATATAGCGTTTTTCCACTGTTGATGTATAGTTAACGACATTAAATGTCAAAAAAATTGACGTTTTTTTAGGATATAAAACGAGTTTGGTGAATTAATGGGAGGAGAAAGATATAATAAGGAAGGAAGAAAATATCGCATAGAGGTGATCAAGCATGTACTTGTATATGACAACGGGCACGTATGATTTCATGAAGAGCATCAAGGAAAAAAATAGTGGTGAACAGATGTTGCTAATGGAAAATCAGGACAACGCCTTGCTGATTCACGAAACAGAGGGTGAAACAGTTTTCAACACACCGCGCCGCTATGAAGTGATTGATTCGGCAGGGACGTTCGAACATGCAAATTTTGCTGTTTTAAACAATATCCCCGTCACGGATGAAGGCCGTCCCCTATTTGAATACCGTTTCAAAAACCGGGCCCGCAAGATTGAAAATGAACCTGGCTTTGCCGCGATTCGCGTTCTGCGCCCGTTAGATTCGAATACATATGTGATCTTAACACTATGGGAAAACGAGCAGGGCTATAAAAACTGGCAGCAATCAAAAGCATACGAAAAAGCACATGAAAAACGCGGCAGCGAACAAGGCGTGGACAAGCAGCAAATCTTTTCCGGTGCTTCCTATGTGACTACATATGCCGCCCACGAAGAAGAACGTAACGAGGGATGAACGCCGCTTCATCCCTCTTGTTATTCGAATTCCGCTCGTAAATCTCGAATTCCGCTCGTAAATTTGGAGTTCCGCTCGTAAATCTCGAATTCCGCTCGTAAATTTGGAGTTCCGCACTTACTACACCCAGTTTATTCCCCGGCTCCAGCTTAAAGCCGCAAATCTTTTTTACCCCTTCACACCTGTTGAAAAAGTACATATCCTGTATTAAATCCAAATTGGGCAAATACCTATGTTTCGCCTATAAGGATGAACTGAGGGGGCATTAATGGATATGGCCGTTGAACTAACCGCACTTCATTGGATATATGTCAGCTTCATTGTGTTAATTATCGGTTTTATGATCATGCGGCGGGACACAACACTGATTTGTATTGCCGGAATTTTTCTTATCGCGATTACAGCAACCGGCTCGCTTAGCTATTCTGTCAGCAGCATTTTCACCAGTTTTATTTTTGCGATTACTGAATTGCTTTCTACTATTCTCGTTATTTCAATTATTGTGGCGATGAGCAGAACGCTGACGACAACCGGGATTAACGATGTGATGATTTCCCCGTTTGCCAAATTGATTCGCACACCTTCTCTTGCCTACTGGACGATCGGCATTCTGATGATGGGCATATCATGGTTTTTCTGGCCTTCGCCAGCCGTTGCATTATTGGGTGTTGTGCTACTCCCGGTCGCATTAAGGGTCGGCCTGCCTGCCCTCGGTGTTGCGATGGCGATGAACTTGTTCGGGCATGGAATTGCCCTGTCTGGTGATTTTATCATCCAGGCTGCTCCAAAACTTACAGCCGACGCAGCCGGCCTGCCGGTAAATGCGGTCATTGATGCGAGTATTCCGTTAGTGTTTATTATGGGGATGGTTACCACTGTTACTGCTTTTTATTTTCTGAAACGGGATATGAAAGCAGGCAGGCTCACAGTAGATTCAGAGCATTCCGAACTGCCTGATGCGGATCCGTCAACCAATGATGGTTGTTTACTAACCATAAATCAAAAACGTTTCTTCGCACTGCTTATCCCTGCTTTGTTTGCCCTTGATGTAGCAGCCATGTTTCATTTTAATCTTCAAGGTGGCGACGCTACAGCCTTAATTGGCGGAACCTCGATCGTTATTCTTCTTATCATCACAATGGTCAGCCACAAAAATAAAGGGCTTGAAAAAGCTACCAGTTATATCATTGAAGGTTTTCAATTCGGATTTAAAGTATTCGGCCCGGTGATTCCGATAGCTGCTTTCTTCTATTTAGGCGATGCCGGATTCACAAAAATCATCGGTGATTTCCTCCCAGAGAACTCGCACGGGATCGTAAACGATCTTGGTGTAACGCTTGCTTCGGTTGTCCCGTTAAGCAAAGAAGTGGGTGCCGTTACGTTAACCGCTGTAGGAGCGATCTCCGGCCTCGACGGATCGGGTTTTTCCGGTATATCACTTGCCGGATCAATAGCCAATTTATTTGCTACAGCGATCGGAGCTGGAGCAGCCACGCTAACCGCTCTCGGCCAAATTGCCGCGATATGGGTTGGTGGCGGCACACTCGTCCCATGGGCGCTCATTCCTGCCGCAGCGATATGCAATGTCGATCCATTTGAATTGGCAAGGAGAAACCTCCTGCCTGTAACGATTGGTTTAATTATTACCACCATTGTTGCAATGTTTCTTATCTAGTCAAAGAAAGAGACTGCCGAAGTGCAGCTCTCTTTCCTTTTAAAAATATTCGGAAACTACTTGTATTTCCAGAAAATACTCTCATTAAAATAACCTTCGACTCTCGAAATGTGTTATAATTGTCTAAAAATTATTTATATTAAGGAGAGATTGTTATGCTGGAAAGCCTGAATGTTAAACTTGCAAGTTACTATGAGGAGATGGTGGAAATCCGGCGTTATTTGCACCAGCATCCTGAACTATCTTTTCAGGAGACAAATACAGCCGAATACATAAAGTCCTTCTATGAAAAACTTGGAATCGAAGTACGAGGCAATGTTGGCGGCAATGGAGTAGTTGCTAAAATATACGGCAGCAAGCCAGGAAAAACAGTTGCTTTAAGAGCGGATTTCGATGCCCTGCCAATTCAGGATGAGAAAGATGTTCCATATAAATCATTGGTTCCTGGAGTTATGCATGCATGCGGACATGATGGCCATACCGCAACATTGCTCGTTCTGGCGAAAAGCCTTCACGAATTAAGAGATGAGTTGGAAGGCGATTATGTCATGATCCATCAACATGCCGAAGAATATGCACCAGGAGGCGCAGTGTCGATGATCGAAGATGGCTGCCTCGATGGTGTGGATGTAATTTTCGGAACTCATTTATGGGCTTCAGAACCAACTGGGACGATCCAATACCGGGTCGGGCCGATCATGGCTGCTGCTGACCGGTTTGAAATATTGGTACAGGGCAAGGGTGGTCATGGAGCCCAGCCTCACCGGACAAAAGATGCTGTTGTCACAGCTTCACAGCTAGTCGTCAACTTGCAGCAAATTGTCAGCCGCAAGGTAAATCCTGTTGATTCTGCTGTTGTAACGGTCGGCTCGTTTGTTGCCGAAAATGCTTTCAATGTAATTGCTGATAAAGCAAAGCTCGAAGGTACGGTGAGAACCTTCAGTGAAGATGTGAGAACTTTCGTTGAACAAGAAATCGAGCGTACGGCAAAAGGCACTTGCTATACAAGCGGCAGTGATTACGAATATTTATTTGAAAGAGGATACCCAGCAGTGATCAACCATGAAGAAGAAACAAACTTCCTGGTTGAAGTTGCTGGCAAAGTTCCCGGTGTTAACCGTGTTGTGGAAACAGAACCACAAATGGGCGGGGAAGATTTCGCTTACTATTTGCAGCATGTGAAAGGAACATTCTTCTTTACAGGTGCACGCCCGGAAACGGAGGAAAATTACCCGCACCACCATCCAAAGTTTGATATTGATGAAAAAGCGATGCTCGTTGCAGCGAAAACTTTAGGAACTGCAGCCGTTGAATATCAATCCGTCAAATTGGAGGCCCCTGTGCCTGAACAAGCGTTATAATGCACTTAAAAACCCATTGGCACTGAAAAATGCCGATGGGTTTTCTAATTTCAGCTATGCGGAGGCGTTCGCAATATTCTGAGCCTATATGCATTCTTAGCAACTGCTCCTAAAAAAACAGGCCAGGACCACCCACTGAATTCATCCAACCTGAGCTTATATCATCTCCAAGCGCTTCTTTGTATAAATGAATACAAAAAAGTAGATAAAACCAATACCGGCTGCAAAGGAAAGCCCGCCAACAAGCCAATCCCCTTTTAGCAGCAGAACGAGACAGAAGGCGATGTTTTGAGCGAAAAGCAACGCCGAAAGAAGAACCTTGAATGAACCTGATCTATATTTCTCTGCTACAGGATACAACTGAACCCACAGTTTATTTTGGTGATGGTTCCATAACGGAAGCAGCTGGAATCCGGTTAAGTATAAAAATAATAAAACGACTGCAACCTGTCCGATTCCAAATGATATTAAATACAGGACTCCTGATCCAATAATTAATAAGCGCAGAAATAAGCCAAAATAATCGCCTGCCCGTAAAAAGGTTCTCATATAGAGGTGGGTATAGGTTTGTTCCTGCTTAAAAGCCAGTCTGGCCAAGAGCCAGTCAAGCCATTTCCGCCTCTTCACTTTGTCCTTCAATTTGGGTACGTCGGTGAACAGATTGGCAATGCGATAAAACGACGTCATCCGCCTTTCTTCCGATTCAATTAAATACTCCCATTTCAGGCCTTTATCAACTACTTGGATTCGATAATACCAATACAACACCGCCATCAAACCGGCTATGACAATAAGAAAGGGCAGGCCTGCACCGGAAAAGAGCATGTAGACAAACACAGTATTTAAGCTATAGCGAATCGCAGAGTCAGTCCAATGTACTGCTATTTCAACATAGTATTGTATTTTCCAGCGTGCCATCAGGTTCAAGCATTTAACGACCAGCAGGATAAGCAAAAATGCAAAATAGGAGGAAAACTCCCCTTCGTTCACTTGAACATACACCGGCATTACAGCAGCAAGGACAAGGATAAGGAGATAAGTCTGTAAAGCGAAGCTAACCATGATCGACCGTTTAAAATAATCAGCAAGCTTTGTTTCAAGCGGAAGCAAGAAGATTTTATCTGCTTCAAATAAAAACGTATAAATCGGACTATATGTCAGTAATATACCGAGCAGCACAGCAATAATAATCGAAACAGGATAATCGGCCGGCAGCGCTTTGACCCAGGCCTGATAGTAGTAGGCCGCTGTTCCAAGCAGAAACAGCATGACAATCACGAGATGCCCGTTGAAAATATAGCGAAGGTACCGGCCCATTTCCCTGCTTCTCCGCGAGAACCGCTCTTTCCATAACCGGGCGCCATTAAACATAATCTTCTTCCTTAGTCAGCTGGATATAAAGGTCATCCAAAGTTGCTCCCGGCATCGAAAACTGCTCGCGAAGCTCATCGAGTGTACCTGAGGCCCTGATCTTTCCTTCATGCAAAATCACAAACCTGTCGCAGTACCGTTCAGCCGTTGCCAAAATATGTGTCGACATTAATATCCCGGCACCCGCTTCTTTCATTCTGTTCATTAAATCCAGAAGCGATTGGATACCGAGGGGATCAAGACCTACAAAAGGTTCATCAACAATATATAGGGACGGCTGAACAAGAAAAGCACACATAATCATAACCTTTTGCTTCATCCCTTTGGAAAAATGGGCAGGAAACCATTTAAGCCTTTTTTCCATTCGAAACTCCTTCAGCAGTACATGTTTACGTGCCTTGTATGTATTTTCATCGAGCCCATAGCCCATTGCGGTAATTTTTAAATGCTCTTCAAGCGTAAGTTCATCGTATAAAATCGGGGTTTCTGGAACAAAAGTGAATTGTCTGCGGTAAGCTTCCCGGTCTTGTTTAAACGTCCGGTCGTTAATGGTAATCTCTCCGCTGTGCGCTTCCATCAACCCGATTACGTGCTTGATCGTTGTACTCTTTCCGGCCCCGTTCAGCCCGATCAGGCCGACCAACTCCCTTTCATTGACCTGAAAAGAAATATCTTTTAAAACAGGATTTCTTGTGTAACCGCCTGTCAGATTTTTAATCTCCAAAAGTGCCATTCTGCACACCCTCCTTCTGTGTATGCTAATAGTTTAACAAACATTAAGCATCTTTTAAAAAGCTGGACTTCCCGGATAAAAATGACATACTCCAAGGATTTCCGGGCATACTCTTGATGAAGGGGAAACAACTGTTTAGGTGAAATCATTTCAACCAAATGAAATGAGGTGTCGGCTAAAGACTAGAACCTTTTAGTCCATGACTCGAACGTTCCTAAATAAGGGGATCGTGTTTTTGCACACAGTACCGTTCAAAAAACCGGTCCGCTAATCCAGCGCATCATTTTTTTGAAATGAGGTGTTTGTCAAAGACTTTCCTAAACTGAACGTACAATAGAAGCTTTCCCCTTCATTTCGGCAGGATTCCTTGAGAATCCTGCCTTTTACCTTTTTGTCAAAGATTATTATATGATAAAATACGAGAAAAGCCTTGAAAGGGTGTTGGATATGAACGACTGTATTTTCTGTAAAATCATCAATGGCAGTATTCCTTCTGCCAAAGTATTTGAAAATGAACACGTTTTTGCTTTTCTTGATATTAGTCAGGTGACGAAAGGGCATACGCTTGTCATTCCAAAAATACATAAAGAAAACCTGTATGAGCTTACACCCGAAATTGCCGAAAACCTATTTGCTGCAGTCCCGCAAATTGCCAATGCGATTAAAGCAGAATTCGAACCTGTTGGCTTAAATTTATTGAATAATAATGGGGAACTAGCCGGACAATCCGTTTTCCATTTCCATCTCCACCTTCTGCCCCGCTACGGGCAAGGTGACGGCTTTGGTGCCGTCTGGAAAACAAACAATGGTGAATACTCTGCAGAGGACCTGCAAAAAATCGCCACCGGGATTAATAGCCACTTATAGAAATATCTCCTTATGGCATCAGCACGGTACATGCAGAACGCAACCCGCCTCCAGATCTATCGAATGTGTTAAAAAGCGACTGTTCACAATGAACGGAAGCTTTTTTTTAAACATTTTTTAAATTGTTCAAATTTTTAGTGTGCTCATCTATTATTTTTGATACGATAGAAACATCTTTATACTTTAGCGTATTACAGTATATACGTAAGGAGGCCCCACATGAAACGAGCTTTGAATTTTAATGCCGGACCAGCCGCCCTACCTCAGGCTGTCCTTGAGAAAGCCCAAAAAGAATGGCTCAATTATCTTGATACCGGCATGGCTGTAATGGAGCTGAGCCACCGCAGTGCTGAATATGAACAGATTCATGACAGTGCTGACAGACTTCTTCGACGTCTCATGCAAATTCCCGATGATTATGAAGTGCTATTTTTGCAAGGAGGCGCCAGTTTGCAGTTTACGATGGTGCCGATGAATCTGCTCAGAAACGATGAAACGGCTTATTATATTATGACTGGTTCCTGGAGTGAAAAAGCGCTTAGTGAGGCCCGGAAAATCGGGGCAGCCGCCAGTTTAGCTTCCGGAAAAGAAGGAATGTACAAAAACATTCCCTCTATTGAAGCATCAGCTCCCGACGATGCATCCTATGTCCACTTAACAAGCAATAATACAATCTTCGGAACACAATGGCAAACATTTCCGGATCTCTTCAATGCTCCGCTTGTTGCTGATATGTCGAGTGACATTCTTAGCAAACCGATTAACGTCAACCAATTTGGCCTGATTTACGCCGGTGCTCAAAAAAATCTTGGGCCTTCAGGTGTCACGGTCGTGATTATTAAAAAGGACCTGCTTGCCCGTTCAGATGAGGGACTTCCGACGATGCTCAGCTACCAGACGCATGCAAAAAACCGGTCATTGTACAACACCCCTCCTACCCTGTCCATTTATTTACTTTCTCTTGTATTGGAGTGGGTCGAGTCAATAGGCGGACTGCCTGCAATAGAAAAGATAAATAGCGAAAAAGCCGAAATCCTTTACGATATTATTGATGAAAGCAACGGATTTTATCGGGGTCATGCGGATCAAGGAAGCCGGTCATTGATGAATGTCACCTTTAAGCTCGAAACCGAAGCAGCGACTGGTGCCTTTCTGGAACAGGCTAAAGAAGCCGGGTTTATCGGCCTGAACGGCCATCGTTCCATCGGCGGCTGTCGGGCCTCGCTGTATAATGCCGTTACGATTGAGCAGGTAAATGAGCTGGCCAAGTTCATGAAAACATTTAGGAAAAATTATTGATTCATATTTCGACTTAGTACACTTCACAATGTAACAAGCCAAACTGAAAAACGAATGTAGTTATCTAAATAAACAGGAATGCCGTAGGAAACAAATAATACTATGTTAATTTTCAATACTGTTCGTTTTTGAAATAAAGAATTGCGTTATGAATCTTTAAACATTAACAATTATATGTTATAATTGGTGCAAGTTTTTCGCTGCAGGCAAAGAGTGCACTGCAGGAGAGACAAAATAGTATAGCCAAGCAGAGGAGAGATTAGGTTGAATACGAAAAATCTTGTAGTATTAGCGTTATTTGTTGGGATAGGTGCAGTATTGCATGCAGTCGTACCTGGATTTATTTTCGGAATGAAGCCGGATATGATGCTTACAATGATGTTTTTAGGAATCATTCTGTTTCCGGATAAGAAAAATGTTCTATTAATCGGAGTCGTAACAGGTGTACTTTCCGGGTTGACAACACAATTCCCGGGAGGATTGCTTCCAAATATCATTGATAAACCCGTAACGGCATTTTTATTCTTCGCGATTTTTCTTGCCTTGACAAAGTACCGAAATTCGATTATCAGCGTTGCTGTAATAACAGCTGTAGGCACAATTATTTCCGGTCTTGTCTTTTTAGGTTCAGCATTTGTCATTGTCGGTCTTCCAGGACCGTTTACTATTTTGTTCGCAACTGTTGTACTTCCGGCTATGGCAATCAATACGGCAGCGATGGTTATCCTATACCCTATCGCAACCGGCATTTTAAAACGCGCAAATTTCATACAGCAGCCTGTCAGCCAATAATAATTGAAGAGAACTCCCGGGAGTTCTCTTTTTTTAATTGCAGAATATCTATTTTTCAACTCAACTGGCCGTTTCGATGTCCAGCTCCGACGTGCAGGACATTCTAGCGCCGATGACGCCACAGTTTAAAGTCTTCCAGCACTTTCTATCAAAACAACAACAGTAACATTGCAAATGCAAACAGAACCAATCCACCACCCGCCAGCGCTGTTGCCCGGGCCCTTAATACATGCTTTGGCGGATAGGATCCAGGGCGTTGTGATGCCAGTAAATAGTGAATTGCCCCCAAAAACAAAACAGCACTAAGAGCAAAGAAACCAAAACGAATTCCTCCCATCATACTCCCCCCAACGCAAACGATTCGATAATCTCCTAATTATTTATGTATATGCCAAAAAAAATTGCGCTATGAAAAATGGACAGGTTTATTATTGTCATTTAAGTGATAATAGAAGGTATAGAGATATATTTAAAAAAACAGTAAAATATCGGGATAAAAGTACACTAGGAGGATTTTGTAGAACAGTGTAGAAGTATGTAAGGAAACAACACTTTAACTTTGAGGTGAATTGGATGAAGACAAAATCACTTTTGTTAGGATTTTTAGTTGGTGGCGTAGCCGCCGGGATCACTACCCTGTTGGCTGCTCCTGCTTCCGGAAAAACAACCAGAAATTATTTGCAAGAAAATAAAGATTTATTAATGACCAACCTTAAAATTTTGAAAGACGACTTCCTGGACCTGAAGAATTCTGCTTCAATGGCATCCACAGAAGGTAAAGCAGCAATCAGCAGCTTTTCATCGGATGTTAAACATTCAATTGCAGATTGGAAAAATGCGATCAGGCCAAACAAGCAAGAACTGCAAAGGGAAATGAAAAAAATTGAGGAAACCATCAGTGAATTAGAGCTTTCATTCAATCAGCAAAATACTAATCGGGCCTAACTATAAAACGAAAAACCCTTCTTTTCTAAAAATTCTTCATTAGAAAAGAAGGGTTTTTTTGACTGTGAGCGAAACAAATATATTATAAAAATGGTTGTAAACTTCATAAATATTTTTTCATATCTTTTTTAGGATAAAAATTGTATACTTATTAGTAATAAAGTCATTTTCTAAAAATTTTGCAAATTGTCATCTTTATTAATTTTTGTTTTATTGACATAATGATTGAAAGAAATAACAAAGAAGGTGAATTCAAATGACAGAAAACGAATTTTCGATGAAGGAAGCGCTTCTTTTCAGCCAAAGAATCGCCCAGCTCAGCAAGGCTCTTTGGAAATCAATCGAGAAAGACTGGCAACAATGGATCAAACCTTATGATCTCAATATCAACGAACACCATATTTTATGGATTGCTTACCATTTAAACGGAGCGTCTATTTCAGATGTGGCAAAATTTGGCGTAATGCATGTTTCCACCGCATTTAATTTTTCCAAAAAGCTTGAAGAACGGGGCTTCCTTCAGTTTTCCAAAAAAGAAAGTGACAAAAGGAATACATACATCAAGTTAACCGACCAGGGTGAAAATATTTTGCTCAGTCTAATGGAGACGTACCAGCCCGATAAAAACGCTGTGTTTTCCGGTGCCATGCCACTGAAAAAACTGTACGGGAAATTCCCTGACGTCATTGAAATCATGGCCATTGTCCGTAATATTTATGGCGATGATTTTATGGAGATCTTTGAAAAATCATTTAAAAACATTGAAACAGATTTTGTGGATGACGACGGAAAGATTCGTAAAAAAGACCGAATAGAAAAAAAGGAATACGTATAAAACATTGCGATGCGGGGAGAAATCCCCTTTATTTTTTTGGTCCTCATATGGATGGTCCTTGCCTAAAATAAAAATTCATCCGACAATATTTTTGAGATATGGCGAACAAAAAGTTGTTCGATTTTCTATTGATTTTTTTTGCTTTTCATCGTACAGTATGTTAGTAAGTTTCAGGTTCCCATTCATTTGGAGACTGACATGCCATCATCTGCAAAAACAACTCCCAGTTCCCCAATCACATTGCTATCTTTTTTTTTGATATTTTGATATTGTATTACCAAAGTCTGTACTGAAAGAAGGAGGGAATCTTGGATGATCTCCGCTGTTTTTATTGCGTTTGCTGTCTTTATTGTTTTTTACATTAATAAAATGACCAATTCCCTATGCATCCAAAAAGAAATCCCGGAGGACCGACAGCCAAAAGTATTCCGGACGATTAATATTTTGATCCTGATTTTGCTGACATCTTCTTATTTAGAATTATTGTTTGCTTAATCATACATATGAAAAAACGGCGAGGCTTCTGCCTCCCGTTTTTTCATCTTTGGTATTTTATAGCCAAGCTGCGCCGATTATGACAAGAAGAATGAAGAGGACAACGATCAAAGCAAATCCTCCATAATAACCTGAACTACCGGACATGTACATATTCTCCTTCCCCATGGGCACAATGGATTCTGGCCATCATGCCCGCGTTCTTATAACCAAGCTGCTCCTACAATGATTAACAAGATAAATAAAACAACGATTAACGCGAATCCGCCACCGTAACCTCCACTCATGTTAACACCTCCTTTAGAGTTGCTACACTATACTATTCAAACTATCGGGATGGCGAATAGGCTGGTATCCTGCTTAACCCATTTTTCTTGAACAGGTACTTATTCTTTGGCTCCGCCTGCAATCTTGTTTCCTATTCCTTTTTGTTCCATTTTTATGAAATGCTTTGCTCATGACTGCATGGCTTAATGCTTCTCCCAGTCAAAATCTCTCATTTTTTACATAGACAATAGTTTTTGTGATTAATGTTATTTATGTTATGATAGACATTGTGGAATAGCATCACAAAGAAATTTTTTAGGAGTGTTCAGCATGAAAAAATGGATTCTATCCCTTTCTCTTGCAGCAGGGGTTATTGGTTTAAGCGCATGTAATCAAGATGGCGGAGATTCTGCTGCTGTAGTGGAGTCTAAAGCTGGAAATATTACACAGGAAGAGCTTTATAACTCAATGAAAGAAAAACACGGTGAGCAGGCTCTCCAAGAACTTGTCTTTGAAAAGGTTCTATCCGACAAGTATGAAGTATCAGATAAGGAAATCAATAAAAAGGTTGAAGAGGTAAAGGAGCAACTGGGACCCAATTATGAACAGGCCCTTGCCCAATACGGCTATGAGGGTGACGAAGATTTAAAACGTATGTTTAAAATCGGGCTCCTTCAAGAGAAGGCCGCGATGAAAGATGTCAAAGTGACAGATAAAGAACTGCAAGAAGCTTACGATAATTATCGCACTGATATTCGTGCAAGCCATATCCTGGTTGAAGATGAAGCAAAAGCCAAGGAATTAAAAGCGCAGCTGGATGGCGGTGCAAAAATGGCTGATCTTGCCAAAGAACATTCAACTGATCCCGGGTCAAAAGAAAAAGGCGGAGATCTTGACTGGTTCGGACCAGGGAAAATGGTTCCTGAATTTGAGGAAGCAGCCTACGCCCTTGAAGTAAACCAAATCAGTGAGCCTGTCCAAACCCAGAACGGCTGGCATATTATCCAATTGACTGACAAGAAAGAAAAAGAGCCTTTCGAAGACATGAAGAAAGAGCTTGAAACCGAGGTAAAAAGGTCCAAGATTGACCAAGCCGCTATCCAGAAAGCAATGGAGCGCGAGCTTAAGGCGGCAGACGTTGAAATTAAAGACAAAGACCTGGAAAGCATTCTTGACACTCCGGAAGCTCCACCGGCACAAGGATAATTTCAAAAAAAAAGGTTCCCTCGGGAACCTTTTTTTAAATGAATGAATTTCATAAAGCAATTCTTTAACTGAAAAACGAACAGTTATTTAAAATTAAGATAGTATTATTCGTTTCCTATGGCGTACTCCTGTTTATTTAGACAACTTCATTCGTTTTTCGGTTTAGCTTATTACATTGTGAAATTTACTTAAATACCAAAAGATTTTTCATTTGCTTTTCGTTCCTCTTTTGCTTTTTCCAACCGCTCCATGTAGATTTCACCTTCACGTTCAATATCTTCATTTTGCTCGCGGCGCTCCTCTTTTCCGGCCTTGACAGCCATATAAGCGCTGACGACAATGCCGGCAACAACAAAGTAAATCCAAACGGGGATGATCATTACCCAGCCTCCCTTTTAAGTATTTGTCCAAACTAGACTTTATTTAAAAATATGTTCATCCGCGGAAATTATGCTAGATTTTCTTTTATACTTAATCTTCGTGCCTCTTAAGACTTATTCCAAACACGCTAATTAAATTTCATCAAAAAAATAAGCCGACTGTAATCGGCTTATTCTTCTATGAATCTATTATTTATGGAAAGTTGGTTTATAGAATGAGCGGTTTTCAAGAGCAAATATGCGCTCTGTAAATTCTCCTGGTTTGACCCGAACCAATGCACGGTCAAGCATATTCATTTTTGCATCCAAATTATCGATATGATGCAGAATTTCGGCTTCTTTTATAAGCGGTGCTTTAGGGCTGCCCCATTCCGCTTTGCCATGATGGGAAAGAATTAAATGTTGGAGAATCAGCACTTCTTCACCGCTGATGCCAAGCTCATCAGCAGCTTTGCCGATTTCATTGACCATTATCGTAATATGCCCAAGCAAATTTCCTTCAATCGTGTACACGGTTGAGATCGGACCGGAAAGTTCGATTACTTTGCCGAGGTCATGGAGAATGACACCGGCATAGAGAAGGTCCTTATCAAGGCTCGGATATAAGCCTGAGATCATCTTTGCCAGATCAAGCATGCTGACAACATGGTAGGCAAGCCCGGAAACAAATTCATGATGGTTTTTCGTTGCTGCCGGGAATTCAAGAAACGCCTGTTGATGCTTTTTTAACAAATGGCGGGTCACTCTTTGGATATTTGGGTTCTTCATTTCAAAAATATATTGAGTTACCTTGCTCATCATTTCTTCCGTACTAACAGGGGCTGTTTCAAGGAAGTCTGATATTTTCACAGGATCCGCAGGAGACGCCGGACGAATCTGGCGGATTCTTAATTGGCTTCTGCCCCGATAATTTTGGACATCTCCGCTTACTTTTACAATGTTTTGGGCGGCATAGTTTTTTACATCTTCTTCAGAAGCATCCCATAGCTTCGCTTCTATTTCACCGGACTGATCCTGCAAAATTAAAGTTAAAAAGGGCTTGCCATTGCTCGCTATTCCTTTTACAGAGCTTTTGATTAATAGAAATAATTCAACTTGCTCGCCAACATCGAATTGCAGTATACCTCTGTTCATGCCTCCGACGCTCCTTTCTCTAGCCATAGTATATCATAATCACTTTCCATTTCAGATTGAAAATTTAAACTATCGCAAAATAACTTACTGGCTCTCTAAACCAGCCCTTTTTTGCTTTTTTGCAATCCAAATTTTAGTGGCAACAAGGCCAAAAATCATGACAAATGCACCGAAAAGATAAGGGATATGAATATTCCATTCATAAAGTGTGCCCGCCAAAATTGGCCCTGCTACATTCCCAAGGCTTAAAAACGAGTTATTTAAACCCATGATCATTCCCTGGCGATTGCCGGCAAGTTTCGAAATAAATGAGTTTAAAGAAGGTCGCAGCGTTGAGTTCCCTATAAAAAAGATCGACGTCGTGATCAGCACCCACATGAAGTTTGTCGCAAGTGTCATGATCACAAAACCGACGGCACTTAGTAAAAGGGAACTCGTCAAGATCCGTTCCTCGCCAAACTTGCTTACTAATTTGCCGACAACACCACCCTGGATAACGGTTCCAACAATCCCGGTTATCAGGATAATCAAGCCGACTTGCTGTGGACTGTAGGAATAACGCTCCATTGTGTAATAGCCAAAAATTGCTTGGAAGTTGGCAAGCCCGAAGCTCATGATGAATACAAGAATTAATAGAAAACCAACCGGACTGAACAACGCTTTTTTCATTAAGAAAAATTGCCCTTCTGATCGGCTGTCCACCGCCTCGGCCGTCCGTTTTTCCTGCGGGTAGGATTCAGGAAGAATGAGCAGCGAAACAACTCCGGCAATAGTTGCGGCTATACCAGCAAAAATGAATGGATAGGATAAGTCAAATTCAGCAAGCCAGCCGCCTATCCCCGGGCCAATGACGATCCCAAAAGCCATTGCAGCACCAAGCATTCCCATCCCCTGTCCACGCTTTTCAGGCGGTGTAACATCCGAAACGTAGGCCATGGCCGTAGGCATGAGCGCAGAACCAAACGTGCCAGCTAAAATTCTTGATAAAAAAAGCATCCATAGTCCATTTGCGAATGCAAAAATAAACTCGGCAATTGCAAAGCCGAACAAGCCAACGGTAATTAACGGCTTTCTGCCGATTTTATCGGAAAGCCGGCCCCAAATCGGGGCAAACAGGAACTGCATAAACGAAAAAACAGCGACAAGTAACCCCATAATTTGAGCATTGGCATCAAATAGTTCAACATAAAACGGAAGAATCGGGATGACAAGTCCGATTCCAACCATAATGATAAATAAATTAAAGCTTAATAAGGCTAGAGGCCCTCTGCTTCTTTTTTGGATCTGCTGTTGATCTTCCATAAATTTTTCCTTTCAATAGCTTGAATGAGCACTAGCTAAATAGTTGGCCATTCTGCCAACTTGACTTTTTTAAGTGAAGAAACTTTTAATAAATTTCTTATGCAATATTGTATTTTCACTATTTCCTATCTTATCACTTATACACTGTCTTAACAGACTTTAATCTTGTATCAGACCATTTTTTATTAAAGGATTTCCAAACGCGATCAACAGTTTTAACAAAGCAGGGGCTCCACTGTTATTGCTGCCAGACATGAACCCGGTCCTCTTCCCGCAGTTGTATGACCTGTTTAGCCTCAAAACTTGGCAGGAGGTGCTGGTGGCAAGTGAAAAAGAGAATTTGATTTCCTTCAACTCGCTGCAAAAGTTCCAAAATCTTTCTGGTCCTTTTATGATCAAAATTCACAAAGCTGTCATCAATCAGGATCGGGAAATGAAGTTTTTCGTATAAGACTGTTGCCAGTGCAAGTCTTAGCGATACATAAACTTGTTCGGCTGTCGCCTGACTGAGTTCATTCGCTTCAAATAAAATGCCATCAGAGCGTTCGACCAAGAACCCCTGAGCATGCTGCTGAGAAACAATCCTAATATAGTTTCTTTCTGTTAAAAAGGCTAAAAATTCCTCAGCGTGTTTGAGCACTTTTGGCAGCTTGTCATTTTTGAAATGGTTCGCTGTTTTTGCAAGTAAATCCTTTGCGATCGTATACTTTGCCCATTTTTTTGCCTCTTCGTTCAGCTCGGCTTTCTGAAGCGCGAATGTATGGAGAAGGTTTGCATATGATTCTCCGTCTTCAAGCTGGTTAATCTCGTGCCTTACATCTGCAAGCTGGCTTTGGAGAGCTGCAAATTCTTTTTCAGTTTCACCAAGTCGCAGCGTTTGTTTGGCCATCTCTTCATCGCTATCTTCTATTAATAAAAACGCAGCTATTTCTTCCGCCGTGATCGTCGTTATTTTTAATTGCCTGGAAAGACTGTCTAATTCGTCTGAGAGCTTCTCTTTCCTTTCTGAATCATGGGCAAGCTTTCGGAATTCTTCTGTTGTAGCCGCCCTTGCCAAGTTAAGCAATTTAACTTGTTCATCTTTAGTAACGGTTAATTCAGTCTCCAGTTCCTTGAGTTCTTCAGTTAATTCGGTTAGCTTAGCCAGTTTTTCGTCGTATTGAATCCTTTTTTCAAGCTCTGCTTTTACTTTGTTGCGCAGCAACAAGGCAGTTTCCTGAATCGATAGATGACTATTTTTTAAAAACTTGTCATTTAAGGTTTTAATCTGGGTTTCTATTTTTTCAAGGGAGCTTGAAGCAGTTCGATATTGTTCGATTAAATATTGCTTATCCCGATATGCTATTTTCAGCTGTTCAATCAACTGGAACGCATCGTTTAAATACTTTAAGGCAATATGGTCCGGCAGCAGCAAATCTTGCCCAAGCTTGATAAGCAATGCCTTATGGTTGATTGCATCCTGTTCCCACTGCTCAAAAGCAGAAATAATCCGTTCGTATTGCCCATTTTGCTCTTCCCATTTTATATGAAGCAAATGATACTTTTCTCTCAGCTGCATTTCCTTTTCAAGTTTTTCTGCTAAAAATGGCTGTTCACCCTTCGCAAACTCGGCAAACTTGTCTTTTAATATCTTTTCCTTTTCGCGCAGTTGTTCGATTTCAGCTCGAAGATCCTCGGTTCTATACGAAACCGTACTTTTACGGAACGAAATCAACACAAATAATGCTCCGATGGCCCCGACAGCGGTTAGCAGCCATTGGCTGCTCCATATCCCTACTACAATTAAAGCAGCAAACAATGCGACAAACGCTGTCCTTTGCGTCGTGAACAGCTTTTTCTCTTTGGCCGCCCTGCCCACTTCTTGTTTGTAGGCATTCTGCCGGGATGCCAGACGTTCTTGCAGATCAACGAGCCCAGCCTGAAGATCCTCCTGTTTGTCCGATTGGGCAACCCGTTTTTTAAGCTCCTCCACTTCATCGTCTGGGAGGAGTTGCGCTTTGATGCTTTTAAGTTGCTGCTCAAGGCTTTCAAGCCTAGCCTTTTCTTCATTAAACCTTCGGTCAAGATCATCCTTTTTTACTTTCAGGCGCGCTTGTGTCGAGTGGGCATCACTGATCTTTTCTTTCATAAATATACTTGTGTCGAGCATTAACAAGTCTTCTTCTTTAACTGTGAAATGGAGTTTTTCCCTTAAAGCTTTGACTTCCTGCTCCAATTTCTCCAACTTTAACTTGTATTGATTTTGCTCCTGCCTTAATTGTTCATATAAGGGTAAACTTTCTGAAGCATTCACGATTGCAGATTCACTGTTCAATAGATCTGTACAAACGGACAAATCCTCGAGCAGCGAAGCCGTTGCTGAAATTCGTGCAGTTAAACTATTCTTGCGGCTTTCATATTCCTGGGCTTTATTTTCAAGATGCTCGAGCCGTTCCGCTCCGTCCACCGGAAACTGGAGATTTTCGTACTGTTTTAATTCCTCCCTGATAACCGCCTGCTCTTTTACAACAGGATAAAGCTTTTTCCATTCCTCAAGCTTATTTATCTGTTTTTGTATGCGTGCATTTTCTTTGCTGAGATCGGTGATCCTGCTTTCGATCGTTTCTTTTTCATTAATCAAATCCGAGTATCTGCCATTTTGCTGTTCAGCTTTAAGAAGTTCGCTATGAAGATCGCGAAGCTTTAGCAGCTTTTCATTAATAATTGGCTTTTTGCCATTTGGCTTAAAAAGCAGCTCCATTTCCTTTTGCAGGCTGTTTTCTGCAATGAGCAGCTTGTCCGAGCCTACAGCGCCCGCAGAGAACAAAAATCTGCCCAGGTCTTCACTCTTAATGGAATGAACATTTTGCAGGCGATGAAGATTGAACGAAAAGATCGATTGATATAAATATTTATCGATATGGGAAAGCAAATCCTGAAGAAGTTCTTCCCCTCCATATGTACCATCCTCAAGCATTACCGAGACATCTCCGGCTGCTTTGCCTTTCACCCGCTCAATTACGGCTTTTCCCCGGCCTGAAAACACGACTGTCAGCTGTCCGCCATATTTGGCAGAGTTTTTCGGCTCATAGCGGAGTTCGGTTTGCTGTTTAGTGGGAAAGCCAAATAGAATACTATGTATGAACGACATGATTGTCGATTTCCCCGCCTCATTTCCCCCATAAAAAACCTGGAAGTCCTGCAAATCGGTAATTCTTGTATTCTCCAGCTTGCCGTATCCGTAAATATTGATTTCAAGTATTTTCATAACAATAAACCAACCTCCTTTCCGTTATTGATACAACAATCGGATCAGCAATTGTTCAGATTCCTTTATAAGCGCTGATTGCTCACTTTTTGTTAAACGTTCAAGGTATTTCCTTGCGGCAGGATGGCTGTATAACGAAGACAGAGTTCCTTCAGCATCATCATACTTGTCAATAATATTAAACAATTCACTGTAAAAATCAGCTTCGCTTTTCAATCGATCCCTGTCCCAATCGATTCTTTCTTCTATATGAATGGATGCTGTCCAGACGAATGACTCTTCATCCCGCTCTTGCTCCTGTAAAACCTCAAGCAGCTCCTCAGCAAGGACATTCGTTTGCGTTTCGAACGAGACGTTTTTTAAAGTGATCTGCAAAATAGTCGCCAGTCCTTCATGACGATGGTCTTCAAGGACCATGCTGCAAAGTTTGCATAAATCCCCAAACGTTGCCGCTTCTGAACGAGCCATATCCAATTCAGCTTTTTCCCAGATCACATCGGAAGCAGGAATAAATTCAAGTTTTGTTTCTGTACCGGCTAATGAAACAAAGTAACAGCCTTTCATGCCTGTTTCCTTCTTGTGGCGGCCTTGAATATTTCCGGGGTAAACGACCGCCGGCATCTCTGACAGCACCGTCCGTTTATGGATGTGACCCAATGCCCAGTAATCAAATTCCTTTTCGATCAGCTCTCGTAAATGAAACGGTGCATAGTTGCCGTGATCACTGTTTCCTTTA
The DNA here is from genome assembly GCF_002860225.1 of Bacillus sp. V33-4. Lineage (NCBI taxonomy): Bacteria > Bacillati > Bacillota > Bacilli > Caryophanales > Bacillaceae > Bacillus > Bacillus sp. V33-4. The sequence continues at coordinate 54,208 of NZ_PGVC01000014.1, read as the reverse complement.
TGATTGCCGTGCAGGATACCGATATGAAAGTCCGCACCAGTTTTTTTCACATAATCATTAATCCTGCGTTCAAGCACATGTTTTTTTACATAGCTGAAACCATATAAATGCACGCTGGTACCTTCACTAGTGTTATACGTTAATACTTCTACATTATCTCTGAAAATATGGACATTCGCCGGCATATTAAGCTCGACCCATGAGCCGCCTAAATGATCATGATTGCCATGAATCAAATAAACCTGGATATCGTGCTTGAAAAGCCTGTCCATCTCTTTCCTGAACCGGGTCTGGGCCCGAATGCTCCGGTCCTCGCCGTCAAATATGTCTCCGGAAATAATCAAAAAATCGACTTGGCGATTGATCGCCTCATCCGTTATTTTTCGAAAAGCCCGGAATGTGCTCTCCTGCAGCCTGTCAAATATCGCTTCCGGAAGATGCTTTAATCCGGACATAGGGCTGTCTAAATGAAGATCGGCCGCATGAATAAAGGTGATCTTTTTCATCAATAATTCCTCGCATCCGCTTTTTCTTCATTTTAACATTTTCAAAAAGCGAATGCACGTTCTTATAGAGGGTTTTTTTTCACGGAGTGGGCTGGTCGAGGATCAATGGCCTGCAATCTCCCAACAGTAGTTCTACTGATGCAACAAGTTACCATTTTACATCAAAAAACCCCGCCAAATCAGCGGGGTTAAAAGACTTAATAATAACAGACTTCGACCTTGCAGCATTTCGTACATTTCCGGTAGCCTTCAGCTTCAACAAAAACATGGGTACAATTTTGCTGAATCGTGAAAATACATTTTTCAAGCTCGATAATGTTATTTTTAAGCTGTGCAATTTCCTTTCTTAAACCAGGGACAGTATCTGCACCATGAGGATTAGCGATAAAGGGAAGATCCATGCTCGACAAACTCCTTTGCCTTTTCCTTCATTCCTTGTTCAACAACATCCTCTTCGAACTCACCTTCATTTATCCCCCGTTTGCGAATGTCGTGGGAAATTCTCATCGAGCAGAACTTTGGTCCGCACATCGAACAAAAGTGGGCTGTTTTGGCACCTTCTGCGGGAAGCGTTTCATCATGGTATTCCCGGGCCCGCTCCGGATCTAGCGATAAGTTAAACTGATCATTCCAGCGGAATTCAAACCTTGCCTTTGACAGAGCATTGTCACGGATTTGTGCTCCCGGATGCCCCTTAGCGAGATCGGCTGCGTGGGCGGCAATTTTATAAGCAATGACCCCCTCACGCACATCATTTTTATTTGGAAGACCGAGGTGCTCTTTAGGAGTGACATAGCAGAGCATGGCTGTACCGAACCAGCCAATCATTGCCGCGCCGATTGCCGAAGTAATATGGTCATAGCCTGGGGCAATATCGGTTGTTAACGGTCCAAGCGTATAAAATGGTGCCTCCTGGCAGATTTCAAGCTGCTTATCCATATTCTCCTTGATTAAATGCATTGGCACATGTCCGGGACCTTCAATCATCACCTGCACATCATGCTTCCAGGCGATTTTCGTGAGTTCTCCTAGCGTTTCAAGTTCGGCAAATTGAGCTTCATCGTTGGCATCGGCAATCGAGCCCGGCCGGAGTCCGTCCCCAAGCGACACCGAAATATCATAGGCTTTGAGAATTTCACAAATTTCCTCGAAGTTGGTATACAAAAAGTTTTCTTCATGGTGGGCCAGGCACCATTGCGCTAAAATCGACCCTCCTCTTGAAACTATCCCGGTTGTCCGCTTCGCTGTCATCGGAATGTAGCGCAGCAGCACCCCGGCATGAATCGTAAAATAATCAACGCCCTGCTCGGCCTGCTCAATTAATGTATCACGGTAAACTTCCCAGCTGAGATCCTCGGCGATGCCGTTCACTTTCTCCAGCGCCTGGTAGATCGGGACGGTGCCGACCGGAACAGGAGAATTGCGGATAATCCATTCCCGGGTTGCATGAATATTTTTCCCGGTGGACAAGTCCATAATTGTATCCGCGCCCCATCTAGTCGCCCATGTCATTTTTTCGACTTCCTCGTCAATCGAGGAGGAAACAGCGGAATTGCCAATATTCGCATTAATTTTCACATGAAAATTCCGCCCGATAATCATCGGCTCACTTTCGGGATGATTAATGTTAGCGGGGATAATCGCCCGGCCACGCGATACTTCATCTCTGACAAACTCCGGCTCCAAACCTTCACGGATGGCGATGTACTCCATTTCCGGGGTGACGATTCCCTTTTTTGCATAATGCATTTGTGTAACTGCCCGGCCCTGCTTTGCTTTCAAAGGTTTGGCAGCGATATTGGGGAAAGTGTCGATCTTTAGAGCCTGATCTTCCCGATTATAGCCGTTGTCTTCCGGCCTGACAGACCTTCCAGTGTATGCCTCTACATCCCCGCGTGCAAGGATCCATCCCCTTCTATGTGCGGGCAGCCCCTGATTAATATCAATCTTGTAATCCGGGTCCGTGTATAACCCGCTCGTGTCATAAACCCGTACCGGGCTATTTTCCTCTTTTTCTGAAAAACCTTCCGTCGGCTGCTGGGATATTTCCCGCATCGGCACTTTGATGTCCTCGCGAGAACCTTGTACATAAACCTTCTTGCTTCCCGGGAATGAAGTGTGCAGTTCAATTGCATTGTTCATCTTGTTTTTCCTCCTCAAATTTTATTGATTAAACCTTTTCTTCAAAAGCTTTACCTGTTCAGACCGGTTGGCAGAACGATGAATCGCAGAAATTACGGCAACCCCCGCCAACCCTTTCCCTGCCAGCTGATCGATGTTTTCCAAATTAATCCCGCCAATCGCTACGGCTGGAAGAGAGACCGATTCAATAATTTGTTCCAATGCACCCTCTGTGAGTAATTCCGCATCGGTTTTTGAGGAAGTCGCAAAAACGGCTCCGATACCAAGATAATCTGCTCCCGCTCTTTCCGCTTCAAGGGCTTGCTCAACATTTTTTACAGACACTCCCAGAATCATTTCTTTGGGGATGAAGGAACGGACGGCATCGGCCGGAATGTCTTCCTGACCAAGATGGATTCCCGCCGCGCCTACCGCCAATGCAACATCGATTCTATCATTGATCACTAATGGAACCTGGTATTTTTCAAGCATCAGTTTCAGCTGCTCCGCTTTCGCAAAAAAATCTTTTCCGGATGTATTTTTCTCCCTCAGCTGGACGAGCGTCACACCGCCTTTGACCGCCTCTTCAACATAGCCGACAAGCTCTTCTGCCGGGAGGCCGTCTGTTGTCACCAAGTATAGGTTCAGTAAGTCAGCAATTCTTCTACTCATTTAATCTCACTTCCTCTTTCCAGACATCCCCGTCGATTAATGATATTTCATCCCAGAGCCTTGTTTTAAAAGTACCAAGACCCTCACCAGAAGCGAGTCTTCTTGCGGCCCGTTCCCCGCAAATGCCCATCGTCGAAATGCCGGCAACCGCTGCTAAAAAAAGATTGTCGCCAGAGCCTGCAAAGCATCCTATCAAAGACGCTGTTGTGCAGCCCGTTCCGGTAATCTTTGTCAGGAGCAGGTCACCGTTCGCGATGCAGCATGTTTTTTCCCCGTCCGAAATGTAGTCTGTTTCGCCACTCACGACGACAATTGTGTTAAATCGCAATGCTGCTTTTTTCGCTGTATTGAAAGCCGATTCCGAAACCTCACCGGCATCAACACCTTTAGTGCTCGCAGTTATTCCTGCCAGACTTGCAATCTCACTATGATTGCCGCGAATAATTGCGAATTGAACCTCGTTTAGCAATAGCGCTGCTTTTTCATTTCGGTAATTCGTTGCGCCAACCCCGACCGGATCGAAAATAACCGGAATTCCGAGTTCATTGGCCCGCTTCCCGGCATTTACAATCGCCGAGAATGAACTGCTGTTTAAAGTCCCGAAATTGATGACGAGTGCGTTCGCATGAGCAACCATTTCGGCCGTTTCTTCCGGGCTGTCAGCCATGACCGGTGAACCGCCGATCGCCAGCGTAACATTGGCACAGTCGTTGATCGTTACGGCATTCGTAATATGGTGGACGAGAGGCTGTTTTTCTTTTAGCTTCAGAAAAAGCTTGCCAATTTCGTCTTTAAGCATGGCTATTCCTCCTTCAACGCAACACAGTTTTGTTCATACAAAGCGTAAAAATGGTTGGTTGGCCCATTTCCGTGGCCAATGTTTAAGCTATGTTTAATCGCGCCGGTGATATATTCTTTCGCATTTTTTACTGCTTCAACAATCGGCCAGCCTTTTGCGAGATTGGCCGCAATCGCAGAAGACAGCGTACAGCCGGTTCCATGCGTGTTCTTCGTGTCAATTCTCTGTTCACTAAAAATATGAAACTCATTGCCGTCGAACAAAATATCAATAGGATCCCCGGACAGATGGCCCCCTTTTAACAGGACCATTTCCGGCCCCAGCTTCTTTAATTCAAGGCAGGCGTCTTTCATTTCCTCCACGCTCTGAATTTTTTGTTGGAGCAGAACCTCTGCTTCCGGTAAGTTAGGAGTAATCACCTTTGCGATCGGGATGATCTGTTCTTTTAATGAATCAGCAGCTTCGCGCTGAAGCAAATGGTGTCCGCTTTTGGAGACCATAACCGGATCGACAATGATATTGGTTGCTTTCACACTGGTCAGCGCATCGGCAACAGCCGTAATAATGGTTGAGGTTGACAGCATGCCGATTTTCACAGCATCAACCGCAATGTCTTCATAGACCGCCTCTATTTGATCTTTGATAATCCCCTCAGGAATATTCGCAATTGAGCGAACTCCTGTTGTATTCTGTGCTGTTACCGCGGTAATCACCGACATTCCATAAACACGATGGGCCGCAAACGTTTTCAAGTCTGCCTGAATACCGGCTCCGCCGCTCGAATCAGAACCTGCTATTGTGAGTGCTGTTTTCATGTAAATTCCTCCCAAAAGGTACCTTTTTCAAAAACACATTGACAATAACCAATCCGATTGCAGCTCCAGCCAGGGAACTAAATACAAATGCCGGGATGAAGCCGAACAAAGCTGCATCCTGGCCAAGCAGGAGAACTGCAATCGGATAGCAGGCGACGGCGCCGATTATGCCTGTCCCGACGACTTCTCCTGCAAAAGCCATGTATGTTTTCTTTGTTTTCATAAACAACCAGCTGGCCAAACAAGCGCCGATCATGCTGCCTGGAAAAGCAAACACCGACCCGGTCCCGAGCATGTTTCTGAGCAGGGAAACGGTAAATGCCTGCATGACGGCATAGTATGGCCCGAGCAGCACCGCGGACAGCACGTTAATGAAGTGCTGCATCGGAAAAACCTTGGCGAACCCGATCGGGATAAAAAATGCATGGCTTGTTAGCGTGCCCACTGCAACAAGCAGTGCGGTTAAGGTGAGCTTTCTTGTTTTCCCCATAAAAAATCCCTCCAGTTTTAATAGGCACTGGGGGGATGGAATGGCAAACCGAAATTTTTGGCGTCCAATTTGCGGAGAATGCAAAAAGCAGACTCCAGCAATAGAGTCTGCGTATGTACGGTTTCGACAATACACTTCCCTACGCTGGTATTAACCAGATCAGGTATAAGGGTCAAAGACATAAACGGGTCTTAATCTCAGCCGGCCACGAATCCGGCACCCCCAGTGATAAACATATAATATTTTCATAGCTACTATATCATAAGTTTTTCCTTTTGCAAACCGCCTTAAATTGTCGAATGGCTTTTAAACTATTAGATAAAAGACGTGTAAAACCCACTATGGCGCACTGATGCCATTCATAAAAACTTTTTCCGTACCACGAGAAATCCCGCTTTATGCACAGACCATCCACCGATCGTCTGCATAAGCAGGGGGCATAGTTAATTCTTTTTCGTAAGCTGAAGTGCTTTTTTAATATCTTTGAACGAGTTTGACTTTCCGTACATTAAAACCCCTCCCTTATAAACGCGTGCCCCAAATACGGCTAATAAAATAATCGTCAGCAAGAGAATCGCGATGCTAAGAAGCGGTTCCCAAACTGGCAAAGTCAGCATACCAACGCGCATAAACATTAACATCGGCGCAAAGAAAGGAATGTACGATGTGACCGTGACAAACGAAGCTTCCGGCTGGCTTAAGCCTGTTATCGCAATCATAAAGCCTGCTACGACGAGCAGCGTCATCGGTGTAATCATTTGCTGGACATCCTCAATCCGGCTGACGAGTGAGCCTAAAAATGCGGCCATCGTTGCGTAAAGGAAATAACCGAGCAAAAAGAAGATAACTGCATAGATTATTGTTGCGAGTGGCGTTTCACCAAATCCAAAAAATTCGAAGAAACCGCCTTTCATCGTATCAAGGTTTTGTTCTATGGCAAAATATCCAACCGAAACCATCACCAATAACTGCGTTAAGCCGAGCAACGCCACTCCTAAAATTTTGGCAAACATCTGCTTAATCGGTGAAACACTTGAAATCAGGATCTCCATGACACGGGAAGACTTTTCAGTTGCCACTTCCATTGCAATCATGTTTGCATACATAATCACAGAAAAATAAATCACAAAAAGCAGGACGTAAACGAGCCCTCTTGCCTGGTTAAGCTCCTCTTCCGTTTTTGCGTTCTCCTCGAGAGCAATTTTGTCAAAAGTAACTGGCTCGTAAAGCCGGTTCAAATCCTCGGAAGAAAGATTAATTTGCGAAGCAGCCATCATCGTTTTCATCTGTTGCAGTGCGTTTTGCAAATCTGCTGAATCAGTTGTGTCGGCAATGCTCATCGCTTTATAGGTTGCGGATGGGAGTCCCGCCTCATCTAATGACAAAACAAGAAGGCCAGCAAATTTTTCGGCTTCGACATCAGCTGCAGCGTCGGCTTCAGAACCAGCGTATTTAGTCAGCTTTATTGTGTCATTAGCCGTAGCCAGCTGTTGCTCAAAAGGCTCATAAAGCTCTCCGCTCTTATCAAGCACTGCGATCGTGCCAGCTTCATCATCTTGATTAAAAAAGTCGATGATGTTTGACATATTGGTTAATCCGATCACAATGATTAAAGTGATCAGAGTCGTCACAATAAACGACTTTGTCTTTAGCTTGCTCCAGTATGTATGAAAAAGTATAATCCAAAAGTTATTTATAGGAATCACCTACTTTCTCGATAAAAATATCATTTAAAGAAGGCTCTTCTAATACAAATTTTCGCACGAACCCTTTTTTAGCTATTTCAAAAAATAATTGTTCCGCAACCTTTTCCCCTTCAATTTGCAGTTGAACTCCTTCTGTTGTTTGTTTCACCTTCGTAACCCCGGAAAAGTCCCTCAGAAAGTCCAAATTGAAATCAGCATGAATAATCAGGTTCTTCTTCCCGAAAGAACGCTTTATTTCCTTAAGGGCGCCCATTACGACTGGTTTTCCGTGATGCATGATGCATAAATGCTCACACATTTCTTCGACATGCTCCATCCGGTGGCTTGAAAAAACGATCGTTGTCCCGTTTTCTTTTAATTCAAGAACAGCTTCCTTAAGGAGCTCAACATTAAGCGGGTCAAGGCCGCTGAACGGCTCATCGAGAATAAGCAGCTTTGGTTTATGGATGACAGCGGCGATGAATTGAATTTTTTGCTGATTACCCTTTGAAAGCTCCTCTATTTTTTTATTCTTATAGTCGGGAACTTTAAAACGGTCCAGCCAAAAATCAAGCTCCTGAATGACATCCTGCTTCTTCATTCCTCTTAGTCTCGCGAGGTAAACAATTTGATCTTTTACGGTCAACTTTGGATATAAACCTCGTTCCTCTGGCAGGTAGCCGATCAAATGACTCGTCGTATAGTTGATTGGCTTGCCATCCCAAGTAATTTTCCCATCACTCGTATCGAGCAGGCCCAGAATCATCCGAAACGTTGTCGTTTTCCCTGCTCCATTCGCTCCTAAAAAACCAAACATCTCTTTTTCAGGGATAAGAATAGATAAATCATTCACTGCAGTGAAGTTTCCAAATTTTTTTGTAACATGGTCAAGCTGTAAAGCCATTTTCATTCCTCCTCTACCATATGTAGTACGGTTAACCGATTTAAAAAGTTTCCTTTCTCTTTTTGTAAGTTAAACTTTGCGTGCAAAAAGAAATTATGCAAGAATAATAGTGAGTAATCTGAATTTTATAATAAAGGGGTACTGTTATGAAAACGTATAAATTAACGGCGTTTGAAAAAGACGGGGAAAAGATTTTGGATGAAGCTTTTCATGCAAACAACGATGACGAGGCTAAAGCAGTTGGCGAAAAAATGCTCGAGGATAAAAATCTTCTCGACAAAACTCACCGCTGCACATCACCAAGTGGCAAACTCGTTTTGTTTCATCCATAGAAAAAGCAAAGGATCGCTCCTTTGCTTTATTAATCTTTATTTCCCAATAAACTTTGGCTGCCTTTTTTCTAGAAATGCCTGAATTCCTTCCTGGTGGTCGCGGGTTTGTCTTACTTTATATTGTCCGTGCTTTTCGAGTTCCAATGTTTTTAATAGATGTGGCCTGTTTCTTTCTGCCATGATTTTCTTTGTTTTCACCATTGCCTGTATAGGGCGGTTTAGCCAGTCATTTAATTTTTCGCTTAATGCCTCGCCGATTTCGTCTGCAACCTCCTGGATAAGACCCAATTGCATGGCTTCATCCGCAGACATAACCTTGCCATCCCAGATCAGCTGCTTTGCCCTTGTTTCGCCGAGCCGGCGCTCAAGGAAGAAGTGTGTACCCCCATCCGGGATCAGGCCGATTCCGATGAAATTCATGGCTATTTTACTTGATCGTTCAGCTAAAATATAATCGGTTGTTAACGCAAGGCTTAAGCCGAGCCCTGCAGCCGCCCCGGTAATTGCGCTAATAGTCAATTTTGGCATGCTGTAAAGGGTGACAATCAGCTCGTTAATACAATCCATCACTTGAAGGAAATCGCTTTCACTTATGCCCAAAAGCATTGACTTAATGTCGCCGCCGGATGAGAAAGCCCTGCCGTTTCCTTTAAGCAACACAATGTCAACATCATCACAAAGGCTTAATTCTTTCAATTTTACTGCTAATTCTTTAATCATTTCTTTATTGAGTGCATTTAAAGTATCGGGACGGTTCATTTCCACGGTTGCAACCCGGCCATCCACATGGACGTTTACCGTATTGGTGGCAAATTCAGTCTTCATTTGATCTCCTCCTTATCGACTCCGGTCTCGTTTCTATTATAAAACGAGAGCGCAGGATAAAAAAACAAATTTTTCGAAATAATTTTAAACGTTTGAAAACGAGACTGAATGCCAGTATACTGTTTTAAAAAAAGAATGTTAGTTAGAGAGGGATCAGCGTGACAACTTGTCGGGCTGGATCGCACAGTTATTTTATTTCCACCGTCAGACCAAGATTAAACATGGATGTCATTTAAGCAAAGTGCCCTGCGGAGCGAAAACTATCCGAAGAGACAGCTTGTGAAAAACCGATTGATGATTCAACATGTGTGCTGCACAATTTATCACTATGGCGATTCAGTGCTGCAAGTTAGTTCCGCCTTTGTCCGTTGGCCCGGCTTGCTGATGTTTTCATTTTTGCCAGGGCATTGCGGCCGCAGTTTAAGTAAGTGGCTGATCAATGCGATCATTCCTGGTTTAGCCGGGCCATCCTGTAATTTAATACAAACGATGGCCTGCCAGGTGCTGAAGGACCTAATTGCGCAAAACAGGGGAGATTAATTCAAATATTAAGAACGAACTTGCGGCTCGGTCGATTATTATATTTGTGAACATTAGCTTTCCTGCACCCGACCCTTACATAATTGATGGTACGAAACCTAGAGTAGATTATTGGTCGGTTTATGTAACCATTACATGTATTTTTGCTATTACATCACTTTTCTTGTTGTTATTCTCAATCTATCGCTCAATATTGACTATTCGTGAAGGCGACAAAGACAATTCGATTAGAAACATGTTTGTTTCCTTAGGATTGTTTATAATCCCCGAATCTTTCTTGTTCTGTCTAGCATTTCAATGGTTTTCCGATTATATTTAAGGATCAGATAGTAACATTTACAGTTATTAACAAGTATCATTCTATTAATAACTTTAATTAGATATATTAAAATCGAAACTTTGTGACATATAACTTTTCCCTTGTTCGTTTCTACTGAACACTTGCACCGTTACATGTTCATCGTCCTTCCAATGGAAGTCAAAATAATCTATTTCTTGAACATCATTGACTTCGAGTTCTTTATATTTATCTAGAACGCTTCCATATTCCCCATAATAAATACGAAGAGAATGAAATGCTGGTTCAGTTGTTCCTTCTTTTGCTTCTGTAAATTCTTCATACATTTCTTTAATTTCGACTATATTAACTTTGTTTGGAGATGTACTTACTGAAATTGAAAAATCACCAATAATTTCAGGTTCTTTGTTAATTTGACGTTCAGTATACCAATAGGTACCAGCGAAAAATAGACACAGTGCTAATAACAAAACGCCTACTGCTCTCGACAATACATCACACCCTATAAAAAGTAAATTATGTCATTTTAACATATTATTTATATATAAATAAGAGTCACTAGGATTTTTAAGGGTCAAATAGGGACATTCGTTGATTTTTAGAGTGTTCCAAAATTAATGTTAGGCGCTAATAACAACAAAAATTTATAAGTATAATAGAATTTCGAAAGGTCAAAACGTGCTTACCTGTTTTGACCTTTTCAGTGTTATGTTTGGATTCTTTATTTATTTACATACTTACTTCATTTCTAACATGCTCCATTAGCTTATCTGAAAAGGCATCAGCTATTTTGATCCCCTCTTCATCTGTATAATTAGGTACATTTGTATCAGTACCTAATACAATTCGGAGTGAAACAAGCGCCGGGTCCAAACTTACCATAGCACTTCTTGCAGCCAATCTTAGAGTATCTTCGTTGCTGACAAATTTATTGTTAAAGAATCGATTATAACGTGTGAAAACCTCTTCTTCGTAATAATTTCTAATGATATCAACAATTGACATTGAAGGGTCAGATAGGACCTCTTTGGCAATATTTACAGCATCAAAATCACTGAGCCAATCCTCAAACTTCATGTTACTTTCTAAGCTTCTGCTTCCTATGTGAGCATAAGCTGCGTTATACGTGCTCTCCAGTAGGTTGCTTCCAGCATATTTTGGTTCGTTCCTGTGGTCATAAGCATCTATAGCAACCGTGTATAAATCTCCTGCCCACCCTGCATAATCCTGGGTATGCATTCCAACCCATATGAAATCAGATATTATAGCTGACATTGTTGCCATCATATGTGGTGTATCAATTGGTTCTCTAGTAACAGGATCCGTGGCCCTAATAGGACTGTTTTCACCATACCTACTATGAACGAAAGCTTCAAATTCTTTATCTACTGGACCAGCAGTTCCGGTCCAAATACCACCCTCATAAACATCCCTGCGATAGTAATTTACTGTGAGTTTATTAGCTTCTTCAACAGAATTTCCAATATACTCAAGTGCTGATTGGTAAATTTCTTCTAACTGTCTGAAAAATTCTTGATTAAATTCATATGGAACTTCAACGGATGACTGTCCATTATCTCTGCCAGATTTAATATTATTATCTATTTGAATTCGTCCGTCGCCTGAACCAACCCAGACTGTTGAAATTTGATCAAAAGCCCAATTATTTGGCAATGGATATCCTAAATTTCCGCTGTATCCAGTAGACATTCCACTAACAAAACTTGTTGAAGCATATCCTTTTTCAGAAACTTTAATACATACAGCCCTTGGACCATACACCCCTACTTTATAGTAGTTTCCAAGATAGGCCATTTGTTCATTTATACCCCGGAAGTGGTCAACAATATCGTTTTCTGTTTCGTTTTCAATATGATGCCCGTAAGCATCAAAGTCAACGGCAAAATAAATAGTTGTCCCCCGCTTAAATCCATAATTTCTGGCTGCATTGTATGCCTCTCCAGCGGCCTTCTTCCCTTGTGCTCTACTGAAATATTTAATATCGTCCCCAAATGTTTGAAAGATAGGGAAAACAGTTAATCCAGCATTGAAAATATTATCTAATTCTCCTGGTTGTATCTTTTTATTTAACCCTCCTGGAACATTTGTAAGGTATCGACCCACTGTTTGATTTCCGGCACTCTTTAAAGCTTGAGCTTTTGCAAGGTCAATCATGGTTGAACAATCACACGCTGTACCCTTTCGGTTTGGATCGCCTTTACTTTGAAGTAAAGAAAGCCAAGTCAGCTTACCTGCAACTCCATCAGGAGTTAATATAGTAAACTTCTGAAATTCTATTACAGTAGTTTTAACACTTGTATCGTATTGGCTATTAAAGCTCCAGGGTCAAAATTTTTGAGATATAAAGCAAATTGGAACAGCTTTACGAAATTGCCGCTACTGCCAACGGATAACGTCGGAAGACGATCTGTTGTGGAAGGGCCTACTGCCCCAGTTTGTTGGCTTGCAGGAATCCCTTCTTCTGTTTGAATACCGTATATCAGGGCTCTGTTAGTTCCTCTTTGATAATGGCCATCACAAGGCTGTACACCAGCAGTACTAAAATAGTAGTAGTTCAGATCACGCTGTATTTCTCTTACTCTTAGGTCTCCACCGGCCATTAATACATAAGCATCCATTACTAGAAACGCCTTAAATACATAAGCATATACTTTTCCATCGCGAGCCGGCAGATTAGCATCTGTTTGCAATTTAATTACGGCATTCTTTGTTCCTTCTCCAAATGTCCCGGTAAATCCTCCTGGGTTATATCCCTTACAAAACATACCGCCTTGCAGAATTCTTACAATTCTTTGTCCTTGAAGAGTATCTGGTACCTTTCCGAGTTCCATTTCTCCCCAATTTCTAAAAGCTTGTGCGGTGCCATTTCCGAAATTGTCTACTGGAGTTAAGCCAAATTCAATTTGAAGAGCTCTTGTAAGAGCATACATTGTTGACCAACCTGTTTTTCCATTTTCCGGGGCCGGAATAAACCCGGGCATCCCTTGATAAGTTGAATTCACCCATCTTTGTACTTCATATACCATTACATCACCATCAAACATTAAACATCATCCTCCCTTAGTTTTTTTGTGTGACATATTCACTTTCACTTGAAGAAGTGGTATCTTCTCCATGCTTTTTTCAAGCTATTATGAACATGTTAATTATTAAAGAAAGTTTCATATAAATAGATACAACCCTCTTGAAAAAATTTTTATAAAGTAAAAAAGCCGTCATGCATATACTTAGATGATGTGTTCAGTTTTATTCAATATTTACAGTTTCCTTTTTTTTCAGCAGTTCAATCATTTGAAAATATCCTGGAATATTTTCCACATCGTAATTTCTAATGCAAAATAACAATTTCATTTTAATCTCCTCGGATAAATCTTCCCTATCTTGCTGATTTGTTTGATTAAGGGAGGACACAATTTTTGGAGAAAACAGCTCGATGACAGTATTCAGTGAATTATTATCTGTTTTGGAGTTTTTCACGAGTGTATATAAACTATCCTTCATTTTCCTTAGTGTCTGAACGTTGGTGAATCGCACATGTTCGGATTTGAGACATGCGGCTCGACTTTCAATCGCCAGTCCGTACCTATTCTGTTCACATTGAACGAGTGGTTAACCCCATCATTACTATATCTAGTGCGTGATCGTGAATCGAACCACATCCCGATGTTATAATCCCATCTTTGAAGTGTCATGGTGTATTTGATGTGCATGGTGTATTTATTCTCACATTCGCTGCAATGGCACTTGCTGAATAAGAAGAGCCACATACGGCAGCCGTGTTTCCCTTGAACAGACATTTGGATACGTTTCTCTACACGGCATTATGTTCCACCTCCTATTTATTTATTTTTCTTACATAATCATAAAGAAAGATTTAGAGTAATTTTCACAACCCGCAGATTAATATATTTAGTCCGCGGTACCATGTACTTTGTAATAAAAAAACCGCTCTAGTAATATCTACAGGAGCGGTTCTTTTTTAATATAACCCACGGGAACCGGGCCTGATCTTTAGATCAGTAAGTTATACATTAGCGGATGTAGAATGTTGATGAATAGAAGGTTCCTATATACTTTGTCTTCGGCAGCATTTAAATACATATCCACCCCAGCACCGAAAAAAATATTGCTGGAAGATGGGATATGAACAAGCAAAAATTAATTGATGTTTTAACTCCTGTCTTAGAAGCAGAAACAATTGTTAAAGAACAAGCTCAACAAAATGAAAAACCTTCTTCAACTTCCCATAAAGGCCGCACTCGTACAATTGAAGTTTTCAAAGATGGCCAACTGGTTAGAACAATCGAAGGATTGATCGAGACTTTCAAGTGGGCGAATGAAAATGCGATCTGCGATCAGGGCTGGGTGAAGCACAGTTTGAAAACTGGTACAAAATAGTCTCTGGTCGTAATTCTAAGAAGGTGGTTACCTGTTCAAGTAAGCCGAGTGATCGGTGTTTTTATCAGTTCGAAATATAAAAACAAAAAATCGGAGGTTCTAAATGAATTATTCAACTGCTTTTCAAAACACGATGATCGAACCGTTAATGCAACTAAAATGTTGGTTAAAAACGGATTCTGGAAGAAGGACAAAACACTTGATGAAAAGATCGTTCTCATAAATGTGGCTAAATCTCGTTTCTGAAGTTACCAAATTGAAAGAGCAGAAATCAGTTTTGATTCAGATGAAATCATGTACAATCAAACAGGTGGAGGTTTCTATGAACCTTGGATGACCCGAATAACCTTTTTCAAGAAGCTGAGCCTTGTAACTTTGCTTCAGGAGTTCATGCACCACATGCAAAACCAGATGGATCTGAAACTTTATCGAAAAGATATTGAAGAAGATGGTCGTGCTTGGTCAGTTAGCTTGTTCAAGGCTGCCACACCTAAAGCTTTCATGAACGCTGTAAATAAAGGAATTCTGCACTTCGACTGATCTAAATAAGACTGGACTTTTTCCAGTCTTTCTATTGACTTAAAATCTCTTTTTGTTAGTCTTAAATCAAAGGGGGAGATTTTTGAAATGAAGAAAATTGTAATCATAGCAGTATCTATACTTTGTGTTGGATTTGTGGCATCACAATTTATTAACACTGAAGGCACCAAAGCAGGGGAGAAACCAATAAAAAAATCCGAACCCATGGAACCCATCGAACAAGTTGAAGCTGCTGAACCGATTGAAGTTGCTGAACCTCCAATTGAAAATGAGGCTGCTGAACATCCAATTGAGACTAATATTTCTGAGTTCCAAGTGGAAGCTACCGAATTCAATAGTCTTGAAGGATTCGTAAACAGTACGCAAAGGGATTGGACTGAAGTGAATACCGTAGTGTATATGCAGATGATCGAAACGCTGAATTACAGTTATCCAACTCCGTAGTGCGTTATATTAACTATTTCGAAAACGAGATCAAAGAAGCTGGATTGAGCAAAGAATTTTCTGAATGGCAGAACGTAGCGTTTGAGATTTCTAAACATGATCCTGAAAATTATGAAGAGTTGGTTTCAGAATTCGAAACGTCTCTGAATATGATACATACGAAAATGAATGAGGATACGGGGTCCAAATAGCTATTCAGACATTATAAAATGTGTATAATTATTCTATAAGTAGTGTTCGAAGTGGACCAAACTTTAAAAGCTATTTAGCAACTAAGAACCGATATGAACCAACGGTTCGATAAAGTTGAAAAGAAGAGAAGAACATCACTAACCTGGCTTTCGGCTCCAATGACGATACGATTGTGCAATTCTAAAACGCATCGATAAGAATACGGAAGACTTGAATAAAGATGTTGAATATCTAACTGGTAAAGCAGGCAATCATGAAAGAATCTTGAACAGACTTCAAAATAATGAAGGACGATTTTTTTATGGATAAAAAATATACAGTTGAGCAAGTTCTGGAGATCATGAAAACTTGAAAAACGCAGAACGCTGGAAACTACTTGATAAGATGTACGATGAGTATTATAACCAGGGACCGATGTACCAAAGAATAATAATGGTTTAACTCCAATTTAAAACTGGAGTGCGTTTCCATTCTCGTAATTCTCAAGCAAGCTGTGTCTGAAACTATGAGGGTTCATATCAAGGTGTACGCCAGTTTTTTTTTTCAAGAATCTTTCTGAAGCTTACTGTCCAATTGTACAATGTTTCATATATGGCAGCACGTTTATTTTCATCTTTACAAACAATCCCCATTTCAGGAATGTTAACTTCTCCGCTTTGTTCCAAGTACATCTTGGCAATTTCTCTCGTTCGAGAAAGATACATCAGAATGGTTCGCCAAATGTACTACTCTTACTGGCCAGACCTCAAAGGCCTTCTACTTACTTTCGTTTCTTCTTCTGTACCTCTTCACCTGTGAATGGATCAATATATTCCATCATACTTAGTTGTTCTGCGACTACATCATCTTGTATCTGATTACGGATATATTCTTCCATTACCTTTTTGTTGTTCCAACTGTATCTACATAATATCCAGTACACCAAAACTTTCGGTTCCCATATCTGTATTTCAAATTTGCATGACGATCAAATATCATTAAACTACTTTTTCCTTTTAAATATCCTACAAATGAGGACACACTTATTTTAGGGGGAATACTCACAAGCATATGTACGTGATCTTTACACGCTGTTGCTTCTATAATCTCCACACCTTTCCTTTCACATAGAGTGCGGAGTATTTCACTGATGTCCTTTTTAATTTTCCCATAAATTACTTGTCTTCTATACTTCGGTGCAAATACGATGTGATACTTACAATTCCAAGTTGTGTGTGGTAAACTATTAGTATCTTTTGACATAAAAACTCCTCCGTATGCTGTTATTTTGGTTGGCGAACCAAAAATATTTTAGCACCTCGGGAGAGTTTTTTTAATACAACGCTGAAAGCTTTTTGGAACCCTAGGCCTAGCCTAGGGTTTTCTTTTCTATAATAATAAAGACCAGGGTCACTTCAGCGTGCCCTGGCCTTTTTATCATTAATTTCTTTGCAATATATCCTTTTGCACGTGGTCGCGCAGCGTTCGCTTCAGGAATTTTCCTACCGATGTTTTAGGAATTTCCTTCATAAAAATAATTTCATCGGGCAGCCACCATTTCGCAAATTGCGGCTCAAGGAATTGTAACAGCTCTTCCGCCGATGTTTTCCCTGTATAGTCATCCTTTAAAACAACACATGCTACCGGGCGTTCTTGCCATTGTTCATGCGGAACCGCGACAACAGCTGCCTCAAAAACAGCTTCATGGGTCATCAGCGCATTTTCAAGATCAACGGAAGAAATCCATTCGCCGCCGCTCTTGATTAAATCCTTCGTCCGGTCGACAATTTTCATGAATCCTTCTTCATCAACAGTTACGACGTCCCCGGTGTAAAACCAGCCATCCTTGAATGCTTCAGCTGTGCGCTCATCCTTATAATATTCGGAGGCAATCCAAGGTCCGCGTAACGCCAATTCCCCCATTTCCGCACCATCCCATTTTATTTCCCCGTCCTTGCCAATCACCTTCATCTCTAATCCTGGAACTAAAATGCCCTGCATTGCTTTGATGTTGATTTTTTCATCGTCCGATAGTTGTTCCTGATAACTCTTAAGGTTAGAAATGACGACAAGCGGGCTTGTCTCTGTAAGGCCGTATGCATGCATAAATGGGATGTTATGTTTCTTCTCGAACGCATGAATGATCCCTCTCGGTGCTGCAGCTCCACCACATAAAACGGCTCTTAGGCTACTCATGTCATAGGTTTTTTCATCGAGCTCTTTTAAAAGACCGAGCCATATCGTCGGTACTCCTGCCGTAATCGTCACCTTTTCCTGCTCAATTAATTCAGCGATCAGCTTCGGGGTAAAATATGGCCCTGGCATGACGAGAGTTGTTCCAAACCACACTGCAGCAAATGGGAGTCCCCATGCATTGACATGAAACATCGGAACGACGGGCAGGGCAATATCCTTCTCACTCACTCCTGCACCATCCACCAAACCAAGAGCCATGCTATGGAGGACAATTCCCCGGTGTGAATAAACTACTCCCTTCGGATTGCCGGTTGTTGCTGATGTATAGCACATTCCAGCCGGAGCGTTCTCATCCAAATCATCCGGGTATTCGTAACTGTCATCTGCACTGGCAAGCAGTTTTTCATAATGGTAAACCGGTTCAAGTGTCGTTTCCGGCAATTCTTCTTCATCGGTCATGATGATATAGGCTTGAACGGTGGTAAATTCACTGTGAATTTTTTCGATCAATGGCAAAATGTCGGAATCTATCAATAGCACTTTATCTTCGGCATGATTCACTATATAAGCAATATGCTGCGGTGACAGTCGTATGTTAATTGTATGCAGCACAGCCCCGCTGCACGGAATCGCAAAATAGGCCTCGAGGTGGCGGTGATGGTTCCACGCCAGTGTACCCACCTTATCACCTCTTTCAACACCGAGCGTTTCGAGACCATCTGCCAGCCTCCGTGTTCTTTCGGCAATTTCTTTGTAAGTAAACCGTTTGATGCCGCTTGCTGTTCTTGAAACAACCTGCTTTTTCGGAAAATACTTTTCTGCCCTGTTAATCATTTGTGTCAGTGTTAATGCTGTCTGCATCATTGATAATCCCTCCCGTTTAAAGTAATCGCTTTCATTTTGATTTCATAATAGTCTATAAAGTTTGTTTTTAATTCATTCTCCACATTCACAAAAGTCCCTGTTTTATTTTGAATTTTCAAAAATATTCTTGAATGAGTATATCACATTTACGCCCCGGATTTCTATCAGAGGGATATATGGAAAGAGTTATAAAAAAACCGAAATTGCGTTCTGGACCGCTTATGTTCCAGCTACTGTTAAAAGTCAAAACTCCTGCCTTTACTTAGGCAGGAGTTTCTTCCCGGGAAAATAATTCTTTTAAGATGTTCAGTTTTTTAACAGTATAATCCGCAAAGCTGTCATTATAAGTCTTCGGATCCTTCGGGTTCGCAAAATGTGTGATTTTTCCTGTATGCGGATCAATAAACTTGCTTGCCGCTCCGCAGCCAAGGCCGATGATCGTTTGCTGTTCTTCCATAATCATGATGTTATAGATGCTCTCCTGGTCCGGGAATGCATACCCGACATTTTCAAGATTTCCGAGTATGTTTTTTTGCCGATACAGGTAATAAGGAACATAGCCATGTTTCTTCGTCCAATCCTCGGCCATGTTCATCATTCTTTCCACTTCAGCACGGTCCGCCACCTTGTACTTTTGCTTGTTTTTCGTCATTTCTGACGCCCGCTTAAATGACAGAGTATGAACTGTCAACGACTCCGGCATCAGTTTCTTTGTCTCGCTTAAACTGTGTGCAAACTGATCCGTGCCTTCGCCTTGAAGCCCGATGATCAAATCCATGTTGATATTATTCATAGCCTTTTGTCGTGCGAGGTGGAACTTTTCAATCGTTTCTTCAACCGTATGATGGCGGCCGATCGCCTTGAGCGTTTCCTGCGTATACGATTGCGGATTAATGCTGATCCGGTCGATGTTCCATTTTTTTAATACTTCAAGTTTTTCAGGGCTGATCGTATCCGGGCGGCCCGCCTCAACCGTCATTTCACGGATGTCGCGGACGTTTGGAAATGAGCTGTACATTTCCTCATAAAGCATATCCATCTCTTCTGCTGAAATGCTTGTTGGCGTACCGCCCCCGTAGTAAACCGTTGTTATTCGAATATTATTTTTCTTCAGCCATGCCCCTATTGTACGGATTTCAAAATGCAACCCGCCGAGAAAAGAATTGACTGTGCCTTGCCTTCCGTTGATGGCATAAGCCGGGAATGTACAATAGGCACATTTTGTTGGGCAGAAGGGGATGCCGATGTAGATACTCACTTCTTCCTGAAGACGGTAAAGATCAGGCACAGCTGCAAGCTGACGATCAACAATTTGCTGCATCAACTGGATCTTTTCGTCTGAAATCAAATAATCCTCCTGAAGCTGTTTATGGGCTTCTTCACGAGGGACGCCTTCCTGCAATTTCCGGTGCAGCAGCTTTGTCGGCCGTACACCCGTCAAAATGCCCCATTTTTGGATGATGCCAGTATGCTCCTGCAGAACCGTTAAATAAACATGTGAGATGGCCGTTTTAATTTTTGTGAACCGCTCCTTTTCCGTGTCCTCTTCGGCTAATTCCTTTTCAAAAGATGCACGGTAATGATTGCCGGATTGATCTTTGAGGATCGCATTCACCGCAATCTTTTTGGCTGTTTCATGAAGTTGAAGCTCGATCGCCAAATCAGCATTTCCGCCTTCTTCCAGCAACACTTCTGTTTCTTCATAAAAGAGGTTCGCGATTAATTGAAGCGGCCTGGTAAAACGTTCATCTTCTATTCCTTTTATATAAATTTGCAAAGCAATCACCTTTCAAATATAAGCTTCCTTCAGTGTACTGAATCGTCTTATTGCGGTCAACATGAGGTGACCGTGAAATCCCTGAAAAAAGAAAAGAGCACCCCAAATCCGGAGCGCACTATACTTTAGCTATTTTTTCAGGATATTCATCTTTTTTAAAAAATCTATCGGATGCTGTTTACGGAAATGTTCCTTCACCATGTAAGAAACTCCATGCTCATTATTGGAGCGGGTCACCCAGTCTGCAGCCTTTTTCACTTCATATGGCGCATTGCCCATTGCTACCCCGAGGCCTGCCGCTTTGATCATCTCTATATCATCAAGTGCATCACCGATGACGACCATTTCTTGCCGGGCGATTCCCAAATGCTCGCCTAAATAGATCAGGCCGCTCAATTTTGAGACGCCGCCCGCAACAATGTCGAGTCGCAGATCAGATACTTTTACAAAATCAACCTCGGAAAACATCGACTTCATCGCTTTTGTCGAGTCTTCCAAATCCTCTTCATGTTCAAAATACACTTCTATTTTGGGCGGTGCCACTTGCTGATCAATAAGCGCTTCACTTAAAATTTCAACAAATTGCTGGGAATAAAACACGGGATCACCTGTTGTGAATACTGTTTTAGCCAACATGTTATGATTGAGCTTATATTTATTGGCAATGGAAAATCGTTCATGAACAAGCCTGATCTGGCATGGAAAAGCTTCGAGCAGCTGGACAATTTCAAAGGCAATATCTTCCTTTATCCGTTTAACGAATAGGGCATCTTTTTCAAAAGGGCCGGAAATGTATCCACCCCTGTGGCTGACAAGCACTGAATTTATTTTCAAAGCCCTGGCGGCTTTTTTTGCAGATGGAAAGCTCCTTGAGGTAACAAGCGTGACATAAATGCCTTTGTGTTGAACATAGTCTATCGCTTCTTTCGTGGATTTATGGAGTTTTCCGTTTGATTGTAAAGTGGTTCCATCAATATTTAAAGCAAGCAAACGGTAAATCATCATTGTGCCCCCTATTCTTTGGTGTCACTCCTTATAACAGGTTTATGAAACCTTTGCGGGGAATAGAACATGCTTCAAAGAAATCGTCGTTAAGACAGCATTACTCGGTTTGGAGCAAGCCAGTATTAAGATGCTATCACAACCATGTTTCTGCCACCCTTTTTCGCTTTGTACAGTGCATTATCTGCCCGCTGCAACAAATCCCTGGCTAAATCGCTTTCCCTTAGTTCAGCCACTCCAAAACTGCAAGTATCACCTGCATCATGCCCGTAGGTGTCATTGACTTTTTGGCACCAACAAAAAAAGACCCTGTTCCCAGGAGCCTTTCATAACAGCATTGCAGATCTGCGCAATCAGCTGGAGCTGTTTTATTGATTTTCTATATTTCCGTACAGTTCTTCCAAAGGCTTCATGATGATTTGGTTCAATTCGGAAATTAACATGCTCATCCGCTGTTCCGCTTCCATCAGTTTTGAAATTTTCTCATGCTGCTGGACCAGAGCCACTGCTTTCTGGGCTTGGTCGACTTCATCCTGTGCAATTTCCTGACCCGCCATCTGTTTTTGCTGTAACTGCATTTGGATGTTGCGAAAATTTTCAAACATTGTTCGTGCTGAATCATCAGCATTTACTTCCTCATAGATTTTTTTGAGTAACATATATTCATCGCTGCCTCGAACAGCTTTTTCAAGATCATAGGCAGAATCGTACACATTGATCGCCAAAAATAACACTCCTTTTTCTGGAATTCCACTACACTATACCAAACTATGCAGCAAAAAGCGAGCGCGTTCACCCGGACCGTTTCACAAAAGAAACACCGATTCAGTTCAGATACTTTTTGCAAAATACTTCCCTTTTACCATCCTTCGAAACGATGCTTTTCAATTGCACTCCCGGCCCGATTGCTTCTTTAAAATGTTTCACAAACCAGCCTGCCGGTTCATACGATACCATATCAGCTTTCGCCCATTTTTCATTTGAAAGTGACTATGACATGCAAATGAGGAATGCTTTATGAGTATTTCCCCGATAGTAATCTCAATTGCGCCGATCAAAATATTTCAAGAAAAAAACCATTTTATAAAGATCGGGAAAAAACTCCTTGATAAGTGGGGGATAGAAGAAGGAGCTACCATAAAAATGCGGATCGGCAAGCGGGTTGTCGATGCGGCTGTTATTGCAACCAGGCTTGAGGCACAGCTTTTTCTAATTCCCTCTTTTACTTTGAAGGAAATGCTGCTTCCGGTTCAAAGCCTTCAACTTATAGTCCACTATCTGCCGGAACACGAAACGATTTCGTTCGGGCCAGTACTTGCCCTGTTAACGAGCATAGGTGAGACCGTCGCTGGCGAGCCCGATTTTGGCCCATTGCATGCATTTTGTGAGGAGATGCATCATGGCCTTTCCAGCCAGGGAGGTTTGTTTTACGTTTTTAACTTTAAGAATTTTCATGTTGATGCAATAGAGGGGTATTATTTCGAGAATGACGGCTGGAAACAAATGATCCTCCCGGCTCCCGATGCGATCTATAACCGCAATCCAAGCCGCACACTTGAATTATCGCGCTACTATGAGAGGTTTCAAGCGGGTGTCGCTGCCATCGGCATTGCCCTGTTTAATCACCGCTTTCTTTCAAAATGGGAAATCCACGAAATGCTGGAGGCCGAGGAGCACCTTCTCCCTTACATCCCAGTAACCAAATTATTCAATCGAGATAATCTCACCGAAATGATCTCTGAATTTGATTCACTTTACTTAAAGCCTATTAACGGCAGCCAGGGCAGAAACATCATTCAACTGACCAGAATGGACGACAACGATTTTATGATTAGCTCATCAAACTCCTGGTTTGCCACGTCAGAACATAAAAGCCTGGATGAAACGATTAAACAGATTGAATCCCGTTTGCATAACAATATTTATCTCATTCAACAAGGAATTCCCCTCATATCAATCCATAACCGAAAGCTCGATTTCCGGCTTTTATGTCATAAAAACCTGTCCGGGAGGTGGAAAGTAACTTCGACGACCGCACGAATATCTGCGGAGCACCAGTTTGTTTCGAATATCGCCCGCGGTGGAGAAACGATGCGCCCGTTAAAGGCACTCTCGTTATATTTTGATCGGGTATCAGCTTTACAAATAGCGGCTTTAATGAAGGAAGTAGCTCTGGAAACCGCCACCATTGTCGGTGAACGGACAGATGGACTCACGATTGAACTTGGCATCGACATCGGAGTTGACTGTACAGGAGGAGTCTGGTTGATTGAAGTCAATTCAAAACCATCGAAAAATTTTGAAGAACACGATACGAAAATTCGTCCCTCGGCTAAAGCAATAATTGAATTTGCAACATCATGGGCACTAAAGCCATTTCAACTGGAGGAGGAGTGATATATGATCAAGTTCGGTATTATGGCCCTGCATCTGAACAGTGAAAATAAATATGTAAATGAAATTGCTTCAAGAGCCGCCAGCTTCGGGATCGAATGCTTCCGGTTCATCCCTTCGCAAATCAACCCAGTTACGATGCTTGTCACCGGGCATAGGTATGACACAGAAAGGTCGCGCTGGAATGCAGCGGAATTTCCGATTCCTGATATTCTCTATGATCGCTGCTTTTACGGCGATGACCGCCACTCTAAGCAGTGTATTCCGATTGTTAGCTGGTTAAAAAACAACCCGGACATTACTTTCCTCGGTTATGGCCTTCCTAATAAGCTTGAAATTTATGAAGTGTTGGCGTCATCACCACTGGCACCCTACTTGCCTGCTTCAAAACCTGTATCATTGCCTGAAGAAGTTTTAAATGAATTAAAAAGGCACAGGAAAATCATTTTGAAGCCTGTAAACGGCTCGGGGGGAAACGGAATCTATTATTTAGAAGTCCAAAAAGAAGGAATTCTTGCGAAAACGGAAAAACAAGGTAACCAAGTTAACTATCTTTTTTCAATCAAAAGCAAGCTGTCACGGTGGCTCGAGTCGTTACTAACTAAAAAAAAATTCTTAGTGCAGCCTTATTTGCAACTAACAGACGATCAAGACCGGCCTTTTGATGTCCGGGTCCTTCTCCAAAAGGACGCAAACGGTCATTGGCTTGAAAGAGGACGGGGGATTCGGACCGGCAAAAAAGATGGGATTCTTTCAAATTTAAGCGCCGGGGGAGTCGCTGCCCCTTTTCGAGCCTGGGTTGATAAAGTCGATCCGTCACTCAAAAATTTTATTTGCGAGGAACTTGATGAGCTATTAGTAAAAATTCCTGCTGTTCTTGAAGATTCATTTATGCCGCTTTTTGAACTTGGTGTTGATATTGGCATTACGAAAGACGGCGCTGTTTGGATTCTTGACCTTAATTCAAAACCGGGCCGCAAGGTGATTTTGCAGTCCCTGCCTCATCTTCAGGAAGAATTATTTTCCGCACCGCTTCTTTACGCAAAAAAAATCGGCAGCGCCGTACAGAAAGAGAGGAAACGGTACAATGAGAAAACGCTATCCAATTGAATTCTCCGCAAAAATTGATGACGTGGTTTATTATCCCGCCGAATTTCCGTTAAATGGGACCACTTTAAAAATTGCTTTTGGAAGCAAGTCGGTTGCAGCAATTATCCTCCCCCATCCCGAAGCGGAAAATGTGATCGTCATTAGCAAGAACATCCAGGCTCAGTTAAAAATGCCTGAACTGACAAGCCAGCTGCATTTATTTGTCGAAAACGAGACATTGTTTATAGGCCCTCTTGTCGGTATTTTCACAGCCGGTTTTACACCGTTTCCGCTAAGGCCGGTCGGGGATAGGTCATTGTTTTTCGCCAAGCTGCTCTCCGTGCAAAAATCTGTGGGCGTGCTGCCATTTGTCTTTGGAGAGAAACATATCGACTGGGAAAATGGGCTGATAAAGGGGTATTTTTATCAGCAAAAGGGCTGGGAGATCATCGAGGTTCCCTTTCCAAATGTCATTTATGACCGGCTCCCAAACCGGCGTACGGAAAAGCTGTTTGAGTTAAAAAAAGTGAAAGAACGCCTGCAAAACGATTATTTAATTCCTTGTTACAATCCCGGCTTTTTTAATAAGCTTGAAATTCACGAGCGGCTGCTCCAGGAAGATGCTCTGTCTCAATATTTGCCGGAAACCCACCCATTCACATCGTTCTCAAATATTGAACGAATGCTGGCAGATTACGGTCATGTGTATATAAAACCGATCAACGGCAGCCTTGGGTTCGGCGTCCACCAAATTATCTATGATAAACGGGGTGGGGATTATTATTGCCGGTATCGCGATGAACACGGAAAAAACAAACTAAAAAAGTTTGCTTCATTGGAAATATTAATGCGCCACATATTTTCCAATCAAAGTCTTTCAAAAATGCTCATCCAGCAAGGTATCGACCTAATCAGGCACGAAAAGCGCCAGATTGATTTCAGGATTCATACAAACAAGGATGAAAGCGGGACATGGCAAGTCACCGCCATGGCCGCAAAAATTGCTGGTCCGGGAAGCGTTACAACCCACATAAACAATGGCGGAGCGATCAGGACGATCGAGGAAGTTTTTCCTGATGAAAATGACCAACAAGCTTTTTTAGAAAAGCTGACAGATGCGGCTCTTGAATTAAGCAAAGGGATTGAAAAAAACATCGATGGGTTTATCGGTGAGATTGGCTTTGATATGGGGATCGACAGGAATGGCCGTATATGGCTGTTCGAAGCAAATTCAAAGCCGGGACGATCGATTTTCAAGCATCCCCGCTTAAAAGAGTTTGAACTTTTGACCCGAAAATTCTCATTAGCCTTTGCCGTATTTTTAGCAGAGCAGGCGATCACAAAACCAGAGGAAGTATTCAAGTGATTCTTCATTATAGTCAAATTGAAAAGCTCTGGTGTATTTTAACCGGTGCTGGGCCAAGGCGCACGTTCGCGTCCAATCAACAGCATTTGCCGGTGCGTCCTCTAGCTGGCCAGGGTCCCGTGCTCTCTATCCCGATTGATTCGCCGTCCAAAAATGCCGGACCGTTAATCGGGATTATGACGGCCCGAAAGAAAAATGGTGGCAGCATAGCCGGAAACGGCCAGCTGTTTGCCGCTATCCAAAAAAAAATAATCGGAATGGGCGGCATTTCTGTCGTATTTACTCCGGACCGGCTTACAGAGTCAACTATCCAAGGCTATTTATATGTACCGGGCAAGCAGAAATGGATTGAAGTTTCTGCGCCGATTCCGGATCTCATCTACAACCGGATTCCCTTCAGGCAAGCTGAAAAAACAGCAGAGACGATTGAAGCCTTCATAAAATTTGCCGACCAAAACATTCCGATCTTTAATCCGTGCTTTCTTGATAAATATGTCCTCTATGAAATTCTTAACCAAAATGAAGAGATGCGTCCCTACTTGCCAGCGACGATCGCCGTGCACAATGATGGTGAGCTGCAAGATTTTCTTGACAAGCATCACTCCATCTATTTAAAACCGCGGGTCTCAGCACAGGGGAAAGGGATTTTTCGGGTAATGAAGGATTCCGAAGGTACAATTGCGCTCGAAAGCAAACGCAAAAAAATCAGCTTCGGCAGCTATGCGAAATTTTGGGCCCATCTCAGTCCCACTGTTGAAACGAGCAAGTATATCGCCCAGGAAGCCGTCACACCTGCACGGCTAACTGGCCACCGCTTTGACTTTAGAATCCTCGCACATTGGGGGGAAAATGGCTACCGTCCGACGGGAGTAGGCATCAGGCAATCGGGACAACAGGAGTTGACCACCCATCTTCCGAACGGCGGCAAGCTTTTGCCGTACAGCCTGGTTCGCAGCAGTGAACACGATCAATTTATTGAAAAGATCGTGCGCATATGCGGCGAATCCCTTTCTTCGGAGCTGGGCTTTTTCGGTGAATTTTCGATTGATGCCGGAATCACAGCAAACGGCGAATACGTCCTTTATGAAATCAACTCCAAGCCGATGTCGTTTGATGAGCCGGAGATCGAGGAACAGCGGGTTAGGAACCTCTGCAACTTGTTCTTCCTTCGCTCCGGATTTCCCATACCGACGCAATGATCCACAACAGGCCTGCTACATGAGAGCCTGTTGTTTTATTTTGTTCGGTACTGACGGTAAAATGAAGCCAAGGAGGGATTTGCAGAATGTTAACACATTTTCAGTATAAACCGCTATATGCTAATAACCAGCTCCCGGGCTGGACGTTTTCATTTTACTTACAAAAGAAAAAATACGAAGGAATTTATCACCAAAGCGGGAAAATTGAGTGGACATCGATAGAGCCGAATCAAGAGATCATTGCAGATGTCCAGAGCCAGATTCATGAATTGATGTTATATCATGTATATGAGAAATAGTCTTCTGTTTGAAAAGCCAGCACTTTTTCCATAATTGAAAATATAAACACTGGACAGCAGGTCAGGAACGCGGACATTGAGGCGCGAAATTGTACGGTCGACGAAAAATGGTTGCTCTGAAACGCATTTCATAGTTTATGATCCAAGCAGGACATTGAGGGGCGTAATACTCGGCGGTTTCCCGCCAGTGGCGTGACAATCAATGTCTTCTTGCTGCGTCTGTTTTTCTTTTCGCTACTAAGTTTGCAACCTTTCTGCTTGTACCACTAACTGCTATAATGAGAGGTATCAAACCTTAAAGAGGAAACGTTATGTTTAAACAACTTTTATCACTTTACCCCGGTGCAGTGCTCGCGTCCAACCCTCCTGATCAATTAACTGCCGGTTACAATTGGTTCTTGTCCCCTGATCAGGATGAGTGGATCGGCATTCCCCAAAAAAACTTAAGCGAAAAAGAATTGGACTTGCTTAATGCCTTGTTCGGGAGCTTTGGGCAGCCAGCAGCAATTTACCGGGGCTACCAGGAACAAAGCTGGCATGATTTTTTATTTGCAGCAGGAAAGCCTCCCGCTTCCGATCATGCTCCAAGAAGGATGATCCAGTTTCAGTTCAAAGGGGAAAGCCTGAACAAAAACGAAATGGAGCCTGCCTTAAAAGGTTTTTTTGCGGATGATTGTATCGTTATCTGGCTAGGTGATCGATCAGGACTTGTGATTGAGGATAATAAAGGCTACATAATGGGCGAGGATGATTTCCATTCATTGGCCAATACACTGGAAAGTGATTTTTATATCAAAACCTATTTCTATTTGGGCAAGTTTTTATCTATTAACGAAGAAATGAGTCGCCGTGTTCAGTACGAAGCTGAATTCTTTCAAACAGGAATAAAACTCCTCACGAAGGAACGGATCTACACGTTTGAAAAAGTTTTTCCTGCGCTGCTGTCTGCTTCGATGCCGGAAAATTTGCGCCGTCATTTAACGCAACAAATTTTACCGGTCTTTCAAGAGGAGCCTGAAATGCTTCATACAATAAAAGTTTTTCTGGAAAACAATTTGAATGCTTCTTTAACAGCTAAAAAGCTATATATCCACCGCAACACCCTGCAATACCGGATTGACAAATTTACCGATAAAACCGGGATCAGCTTGAAGGACTTTAACGGAGCGATAACTGTATATATTGCCTGTTATTTATACGAATTAAGCTAACTTTTGATTTTTCTGCAAGTTGCCCAAAAACGCCCCTCACTTTTTGTGCAGGATGTCCATACTTTATTCTTCTATTATTCGATAGACTAAGTTCAAGCAGAATTAATAGGAGGACGAACAAAATGGCTGAATTGAAATTGGATCATATTTACAAGGTTTATGATAATAAGGTAACCGCGGTTGATGATTTTAACCTTCATATTAAGGATAAAGAATTCATCGTTTTTGTCGGTCCATCCGGATGCGGTAAGTCGACTACATTAAGGATGATCGCCGGGCTTGAGGAAATTTCGCAGGGTGATTTTTATATCGACGGCAAACGTGTCAATGATGTCGCACCAAAAGACCGCGACATTGCAATGGTTTTCCAGAACTATGCCCTTTATCCGCATATGACTGTTTATGATAATATGGCGTTTGGCTTAAAGCTTCGAAAGTTTGCTAAAGATGAGATTGACCGCCGTGTTAAAGACGCTGCGAAAATCTTGGGCCTTGAGCCATATTTAGACCGCAAGCCAAAAGCTCTATCCGGTGGACAGCGCCAGCGTGTCGCCTTGGGCCGCGCCATTGTTCGTGACGCGAAAGTGTTCTTGATGGATGAGCCGCTCTCCAACCTTGATGCAAAGCTTCGTGTGCAAATGCGTGCTGAAATCGCCAAGCTTCATCAGCGTCTGCAAACGACTACAATTTATGTAACCCATGACCAAACCGAAGCGATGACGATGGCAACACGTCTCGTTGTCATGAAAGACGGGATTATCCAGCAGGTCGGTGCTCCTAAAGAAGTATACGAAAAGCCCGAAAATGTTTTTGTTGGCGGATTTATCGGTTCTCCCGCGATGAATTTCTTTAACGGCATGCTTGAAGAAGGAAAATTCGTGATTGGCAATGTAGCTGTTGCCGTGCCGGAAGGAAAAATGAAGGTCCTTCGTGATCAAGGTTACGTCGGAAAAGAACTGATTCTTGGAGTCAGACCTGAAGACATTCATGATGAGCCTGTTTTCATCGATGCTTCAGCCGGTTCCAAAATTTCCGCAGTCATTGATGTTGCTGAATTAACAGGAGCGGAAACGATGCTCTACTCCAGCGTTGATGCACAGGAATTTGTTGCCCGCGTTGATTCACGCACTGACATCATTCCGGGACAAACTCTTGAGCTTGCGTTCGACATGAACAAAGTCCATTTCTTCGATGCTGAAACTGAACTGAGAATTCGCCCGGCTGCAGAGGCGGTTGCTGCGGTATAACCAAACCAAACAAAATCTGGCCTAAAAAGGACATATAAGTGACCTTTTTAGGCCAGATTTTTTGTATAAAAACTAATGCATGTTAACAATCATTTATAAATGAGGGCCCAAAGTGTGCTGTCTGAAAGAAACCAACTTTCTTCGTTAAAATGCGGGGACGAAAAAGGTAGAGTTAGAATTATTCTTTCACCAGCAAAACTTTTTCTAATCCACATTCGCTGCATGTAAAAAGATGCGGGCATTGCTGGTTTGAATATGTAGTTGGATAGCCGTCTTCCAGTTTCATTTGGTCAATTGGCATATACGGGCTGTAATCATCGTAGTAGTCCATGATTCTTCCTTGCTCCGCCAATGGCTGCCCGCAAGATGGGCATGCGACTTCCAATCTCCTAAAACCGTTGCAAATCGGGCAGGCAGACATCATGGTTGCTCCTTTCCAAGTAGTATCTTTAGTGTTTGTTTTTCTTATGAATTATAGTTTGGCCAACTTCAGGAAATTATTGCGCTTTATTCCTCTGATAATCCATCAAATAAAACGCATACTAATAGCGCATTAGCATTTCCTTCATGATGTTGGGTTAAACCAAGCAGGTAGCAGGCCACGCCTGCGGCCGGTGCGAATCCGGCTAACCCAGCCAAAAGAATTCAAATGAGGAGATGATTACTGATGTCTAACAGAAGTGGATCCTCCAACAAACTGCTTGTTCCGCAAGCTGGTCCGGCTCTTGACCAGTTGAAAAATGAAATTGCCCAGGAGTTCGGAGTGCAGCTGGGCGCGGATCAAACTGCCCGCGCCAACGGTTCTGTCGGCGGTGAGATGACAAAACGCATGGTTGCTCTTGCTCAAGCTCAGCTTAGCGGACTGCGGCGTTAATTTGAATTTCTTATTCTGAAGTTGCCCCCTTCTCATCTGAAGGGGGCATCCTTGTTACACCATCTTTTCCGGCTTAACCCAGAGGTTATATTGCTCTTCGTTCACATAGCCTGAGCGGAGCGCCGCTTCCTTCAGGGTAATATTCTCACTAAACGCCATCTTTGCAATTTCAGCTGCTTTTTCATAACCGATCTGAGGGTTCAGTGCTGTGACGAGCATGAGCGAATTTTCGACATGGGCTGATATCGTTTCCAGGTTCGCTTCAATTCCAACTGCGCAATTTTTATTAAAGGAATCGATGGAGTCTGCCAGAAGCCGAATGCTTTGCAGGCAATTGTAAATGATAACCGGTTTAAAAACATTCAGCTCGAAATTCCCCTGGCTTGCAGCAAAGCCGATCGCCGCATCGTTTCCGAATACCTGGCATGCGACCATCGTCACTGCTTCACTTTGGGTTGGATTGACTTTTCCCGGCATGATCGAGCTCCCCGGCTCATTGGCGGGAATCGATATTTCCCCGATTCCGCTCCTTGGACCGCTCGCAAGCCAGCGGACATCATTGGCAATTTTCATTAAATCAGCTGCCAGCGCTTTTAAAGCTCCATGGACATAAACGATTTCGTCATGGCTCGTCAGCGCATGAAACTTGTTCGCTGCTGAACGAAAATCGTGTCCCGTTTGTTTCGCAATTTCCTTTGCCGCTTCCTCGCCAAATCTGGGGTCAGCATTAATTCCTGTTCCAACGGCAGTGCCGCCGATCGCCAGATCCAACAAATAACCATCTGCTTCACCAATCATCTTTTCATCTTTTTCAAGCATGCTACGCCAGCCGCTGATTTCCTGTCCTAAAGTGAGTGGAGTTGCATCCTGCAGATGGGTTCTGCCGATTTTAATGATGTCTGAAAAGGCATTCTCTTTTTCCTTAAATGTTTCCGCTAAACAACGGACAGCCGGCAAGAGCCGTTCTTTTACTGCGAGATATGCAGCAATATGCATCGCTGTCGGAAACGTATCATTGGAACTTTGCGACATGTTCACATCATCGTTTGGATGTACCTTGGCATTGTTGTCCTCCAATAATTCGTTCGCCCGTTTAGCGATCACTTCATTCACATTCATATTTGACTGCGTACCGCTCCCGGTTTGCCAGACAACTAACGGAAAATGATCGTCGTATTTGCCGCTGATAATTTCTTTACTTGCCTGCACGATCGCTTGGTTCTTCTCATTGGAAAGCTTGCCAAGCCGCTCGTTAACGATCGCTGCCGCTTTCTTGATATGGGCAAAGGCATAGATGAGTTCGATCGGCATCTTTTCAATGCCAATTTTAAAATTATCCTTGCTTCGCTGCGTCTGAGCTCCCCAATATTTAGCGGCCGGAACCTTCACTTCACCTAATGTATCCCGCTCAATCCGGTAATCTGTCATTTGCCTGCCTCCCTTCCCTTACCCTTACATTATTTATTCTTTTCCCCAATTCTCCAGCTTTTAAAATTATGGAAGTCTTTTTTTATATGTGGTTCTGTGATAAAAAATCACTCTCAGCAATTTCCGACGGATTAATTGTGGCTCTTAATATATTCAATCGTTGCTTTTATGCCCTCGCTGTATGGTGTTCTCGGTAGCGATCCAATATACTGTTCATATTTCTCTCCGTCCAATACGACCGGTTCTTCATTTAAATAAAACATTTCAACCACTTCCCGCATAGTGGAATTAAAAAGACCCAGAAATCTAATCATATTTTTTGATACAGTTGCGACAGATCGTTGATAACCAGTGATTTCGCGAATCATTTTTACGATTTCCTTGCCGGTAATAACGCCATACCCGGGAATATTCCAGTTTTGTCCGAATGCCTCCTTACTTAAAGCGAGATTAACAATTGCTTTGGCACCATCTGGAGTATAGATGAATTCCCTTTGAATGCTTTGATCACCTATAAACATAGATTTCTTATTTTTCACTGCACTTTGAAAAGTAAAGTGTAACAAAGTATTTTTTGCGTTCGGGCCGTAAAAATCGGGGCAATGGGCGATCAATGCCCGGGCACCTGATTGTTTAACCATATTCTCTACTTCAAGGCGGATTTTCCCCTTTTTTGTGTGAGGATTTTTTGCTGTTTGCTCAGTAACCTTTATGCCCGAGCTTCTGCCATAAGCATAAATATTATCGACGATCACAAGCTTTGCCGAATGGTCTTTGGCTGTCTTAACAATATTGGACATAAAACCCATCAACTTCTTTTCCCAATCAGGGTAAGGGATGTTCGCAGACTGAAAAATGGTGTCTACTCCCTTTGCAGCATTGCGCAAATCTTCTTTATTGAAAATATCTCCTGCAAACACCGACACATTCGGATCATTATCAAATAGTTGCTCTAATTTTTTCTTTGTCCTCGCAAATGCGGTAACTTTAATTCCTCTGTTCGATAATTCTTTTGCAATTGAATAGCCCATTCCTCCTGAAGCTCCTAAAACCAATGCATTCTTCATAGAAATTTCCCCTTTTCAAATAATTAATTGAACATTGGTCAATACTGTTTAAAAAAATGTAGCACCAGTCAATAATGCTGAAAAATTTAAGCGAGCGCTTTTAATAAAAAATTCACATGGGCAGCAGCCATGTCTTTTACTTCTTCATATCCCACAATATGCCGGCAATAATGAGTTACAAAACCATGCAAAGATAAAAATATAGAAAAAATTTCCTGAAGGGAAAACTCGCCGTCAGACAATAAGTGAACAGATTGCGCAAACTTTTCATAGCTATGATTCGGGCCATTATTGATAAAATTACGGACTTCATCATCTTTGATCAGGAACATAATTTCATAATGGCTTTGATACGTAAGTCCAAATTCTATGTATCCAAGGAAGATTTGCTTCAGTTTTTCCTTCGGCTCCAACTGCTGATTCATTACTTCATCCAGTTTTTCATCCAACATCAGAAAATGTTTTTCCACAAGCGCATAAAAAAGCTCCGCTTTATTCTTAAAATGATAGTAAAGAGCCCCGTGGCTGTATTTCAGTTCCGTTGCAATCTGCCTCATTGAGACATGCTGGTATCCCTTGGCGGTAAACAAATCTCTTGCTGCATCCATGATCATTTCACGTGTTAATTCCTGCTGTACAGACTTTCTTGGTGACATGGTGTCCTCTCCTTATTAACCACTGTTCAATTAAATATTAATACGACAATTGGATTCTGTCAATTGAGATTTCCATCCTTGGCCAGTAAAGTTTCTAATAGCCTGACAGCGGAGCGAAACAGTCACAACACTTGCTTAGATGTCATCAAAATGAGGTATATACATTCACCGTAAAACTTTTTTTAGTACTGCCCCGCATAAGGTCAGTCAAAACCATAAAAAAATGCCCGGGAGTTCCGGACAGTTTAAGAGGCCTTAATAATTGAATAGCCGATAAAATAGCCAAGCACCATGATACTTGCAATCGTAAGCGTCACTGAAAATAACTCCATATAAAAAATCCTCCTTTTATTGAAGTTGTTGATTATTTTTAACATATCATGAAATCTTGACAACTAATTGTGACATTTATCACCGATTGGTGACAGCTACGTGACAGTTTTATGAACGAAGACGGAAATGAAACAGAGAGGCAACCAAATAGGCGCCTCTCCTTATTTATCCTGCGAGCGTGTTGCTTCCCTGCTGCAGCTGATACATTTGATAATATTTCCCCTTCAATTCCATCAGCTCTTCATGGCTGCCTTTTTCAACGATAGAGCCGCGGTCTAAAACAAGAATTTGGTCGGCATTTCGAATCGTTGAAAGCCGGTGGGCGATGATAAACGTTGTTCGACCTTTTTTCAATACTTCCATTGCCTCCTGGATGATTGCTTCCGTTTCTGTATCAATGCTCGAAGTGGCTTCATCCAAAATCAAAATGGCCGGGTCATAGGCAAGTGCACGCGCAAATGAAATTAACTGCCTCTGCCCACTTGAAAGTGTACTGCCTTTTTCAATAACCGGCTCATCATAGCCATTCTCGAGGTTTCTAAAAATCCGGTTTGCGCCAACATCAGACAGCGCTTTTTCAACCTTTTCCCGGCTGATTGACGGATCATCGAGACTGACATTGGAAGCAATCGTCCCGGTGAACAAGAACGGGTCCTGCAACACAATGCCCATATGGCTGCGCAAAATTTGCCGCGGCATTTCTGTAATATCCTTTCCATCAATCACAATCCGGCCTTTCTGGCTGTCGTAAAATCGGAACAGCAGGTTCATTATTGAACTCTTTCCAGACCCGGTGTGGCCGACAAGTGCAACTGTTTCCCCATGCTTAGCCTCGAAATCAATGTTTTTCAGGACATACTCGCCTTCCTTGTATCCAAACGAGACATTTTCAAAGACAACATTCCCTTTGTAGCGGGGAACTTCAGTCTCACTTACGTCGATGCCTTCTTCGTCCATCAGCTTGAATACCCGTTCACCGGCAACGAGTGCCTGCTCCAGATTTGCCAGCTGGTTAACGATTCCCTGGACCGGATGGAAAAGCCGGTTAATATAATCGACAAACGCATAAAGCATCCCAAGCGAAATGACCGCAGAAGGCGTTATCGATTCAGCGCCAAAGTACCAGATAAAAGCAACAAATACGATATTTCGCAGCACCCCAACCAGGTTATGGGAAGTAAACGAATTGAGGCTCAACAGTTTATTTTGATATGAAAAATGATCGTTATTAAGAGCTTCAAATTCCTTCTGCGTTTCCTTCTCCCTGCTGAAGGCCTGGATGATGTTCATTCCCTGGATCGACTCGTTGATCATGGCATTTATATCGCTCACTCGCGCACGAATTACATGATTATATTTAGAGGCGAATTTTCGGTAAACCTTCATCCATACATATAAAATCGGCAGGAGCAGCAAACAGATCGCCGCCAGCTTCACATGTAAAATAAATAAAGCCACATAAATACCGGCTATATAAATAGCACTAGTGAAAAAGGTTGATAACACCGTCACGTATAATTCCCTGATTGCTTCAGTATCATTGGTGATCCGGGCGACGACCTTTCCGGCAGGAAGGTTATCAAAATAACGAATCGGCAGACGCTGAATTTGCCCGAACACATCCTCGCGCATCTTTTGGATAATCCGGTTTGCCGACTTTTGCAGATAATAGCGCTGTCCATACTGGAAAAAAGCAGCGATGACGATCAGCACAAAATAAACGCCAAGCAGTTGAATGATCTTCGGAATTTCAGGCCGATAAAACTTAATCAGCTCGTCACCTTTTAAAAGTTCCGCATTAAAACTTTCTTCTTGTTTACCCTTCTTAATCGTTAACGTCCCGTCGCTGAAGCTTCTTTCTCCATCTAGTTCAACCGCGTCTTCGACAAACACAAATTCCCTTCCTGCCTGAAGAATTCGGACTTCTGCCAATTTCACCTCGTCTTCAGCAAGATAATGATCACGTTTATAATAGTTCCCTTTATAGGAAACCGTATCTTCACCTGCTTCTGTTTGGTACCAGACAGATTCGATTCCCATAATATGCTGGTCAATCACCCGTTTGGCAATGAACGGACCGGCCAGATCAGCCATTACCGCAATTGTCAGCATCGCAAGTGCGGCGATGATAATACTTTTATAGCTTAACGCATACCGAAACAATCGTTTCCCTGTTCTCATGAGAGCACCTCCTCTTCTGCAGCTGCCTCTGCCTGCTGCCTGATGTATTGCTCTCTATACCAGCCGTTGCTGTTCATTAATTGCTCATGCGTTCCTGTTTCAATCACTTTACCGCCATCAAAAACGATAATATTGTCAGCGTGCTGGACAGCAGACATGCGGTGCGTAGTAATGATCGTTGTTTTTTCGCTTCGCTCGCTGCGAATGTTATCAATAATCTTCTTTTCCGTTTTTGCATCGACCGCTGACAGCGAATCGTCAAGTATGAGGATTTCCGGATCTTTGATCAAGGCCCGGGCAATCGAAATCCTCTGTTTCTGTCCGCCTGACAGGGCAACCCCTTTTTCCCCGACAAGAGTATCGAGCCCATCTGGAAGCATCTCAAGATCTTTTCGGAAAGCAGCAAGGTCAATCGCCTTTTGCAAATCAGCTTCGCCGGCATCCGTCAAACCAAACAGAATATTTTCCTTAACCGTTCTTGAAAAAAGAACATGGTCCTGAGGCACATAGCCAATCCAGCCCCGCGTTCTTTCGAGAGCCTGTTCATTGATCGGCACTTCCGATACAGCCAATTCTCCCGGGCCGGCCGGATACTCCCTTAACAGCTGCTTGATAAAGGTCGTTTTCCCGCTGCCAGTTTTGCCGACGACTCCGAGCGTTCCCCCTTTTTCCAGCTTCACATTAATGTTTTGCAGGTTATCACCGTTTGATGATGGATACCGAAAAGAAAGTTGGTCAAAAGAGATTGTTTCTGGTTGATCGACGCTGACCGGTTGCAACGGATCTTTGACATCCTCTTCATATGCGAGTGTTTCCTGCACCCTGTCAAGGGAAGCATTGCCCCTCTGCATCACATTGATTAATTCTCCAATCGCAAACATCGGCCAAATCAGCATCCCAAGATACACATTGAAAGCGACAAGATCTCCGAGGGTAATCGTCTGTTGAAAAACCATATGTGCACCATAACCAAGCCCGATTAAATAGCTTAACCCGACGATGACTTTAATGGTTGGATCAAAGAGAGAGTCAATTTTTGCTACTTTAATATTTTTGTTGTATACATCTTCAGTTAATCGATGGAACTTCTCTCCATCCGCTTTTTCCTGCACGTATGCCCGAATGACCCGGACTCCTGACACTGATTCAAGCACCCGATCATTCAATTCACCAAAGGCATCCTGGGCGCTCATAAACCGTGAATGAATTCGCTTCCCGTAAATATTCATTAACAACGCCATGATCGGAAGCGGCAGGATGGCAGCCAGTGTCAGCTTCCAACTGATTAAAAATCCCATTGTAAAAAGAATCGTCAGCATAAAAATAGTTGAATCAACAAGCGTCAATATGCCGAAGCCTGCCGTCACTGAGATTGCCTTTAAATCGTTTGTTGCCCGGGCCATTAAATCTCCGGTCCGGTTCTTTTCAAAAAATGTCGGCGTCATTTTTAATAAATGGCCCATAAATTGCGACCGAAGCTTCCGTTCCACTAAAAAAGCCCCGCCAAATAATTGGTACATCCATACATAGGTGATCCCGTAGGAAATGACGGTAATCACAGCTAAATAGCCGAGATATTGAAAAACCTTTTCGATTGTCATGGAGCCGATGTGAATGTCATCGATAGCCATCCCGACTAATTTAGGCGGCATGACGTCAAGAATTCCGACAATAACAAGGAGCACGATCGCAACCGTGTACCTTTTCCAATTTTCTTTAAAAAACCAGCTTAACTTCTTAAATACTGAAAACATCTGTGTGTTCTCTCCTCTCGTCAGCAAAGTTGTTTACGACTAACCGCCTTCAAGCTCCCCAGTGGAAATGCCAATTCTCTCTGTTTGAATACGTAACATTCTTTGTTCCTCCTTTGATTTGTTTTTATAGAAAACGGGATTCTCCCGGTTTTCAAGGTTTTTTGGACAAAAAAAGGACATACCGCAGCATGCGATATGTCCAGTTTACAGGCAGACAAAACGGCACACGTTACGCAATAACGCAACCTGTACCGAATTTCCACTTAAGTAAATTCAGGCAAAAAATGTAAAAGGGCAGGTTACGATCTGTTTGTATGAAGTTGTTTCGCTAGTTAGTTGAATTAAGATCATCGGTAACCCTCCTTTTGCTGTAAATTTTTTCTTCCTTTGTAAGGTTATCACTGGATTCAATCAAAGTCAATCGCTATTTAACTCAGTTTTTCGCGATCTATCAAATCATTTTGTCGATAAAAATAGTCGTTTCCTTGGCAAGATCGATTTCTTTTACTTCACTGTCATCAATATGAAACGATGATTTAAAAACTTTAACGATCGGGCGCTGCGGCAATCCGCGGTTTTGCGAAACCACGACACCAGTTTCACCTGTAGTCAGCTTTACGTGGCTTCCGTTTGGATAAAAAGCGACAGACCGTAAAAAATTCCAAACGGTTTCATGGTCATAATGCAAATTCGTTAAGGCCATTATTTTCTCACATGCCTCATAAGGATAAAGCGGCTTTTCCGCTGTTACTCCATAAATCATATTGTCATAGTCATTCGTCACAGCTACAATCTTTGAAAATAGATGAATATCCCCTTCAGTCAGGCTGCGCGGATCTCCTGATCCATCAAGATGTTCGTGGTGCTGAAGTGCTACAACAGCTGAGAGTCTGCTCACTTCCGGGTTTTTTCGCAGCAGGTTAAAGCCTTTCCACGTATGGTCATTTTCCTTACTGTTGGATTCAGGCTGGTCCGGGGTGATCTTTCCAATATCGTGCAAGAGGGCGCCTACTGAAAGATCCCGTAGCTTTGATCGGTCGAGACCCATCTTTAATCCTACTAAAACAGATAACACACAAACATTAAACGAATGCAAAAAAAGCGCATTATCATTAGTGCGAATATCATTTAAATGAGCGAGTACTTCTTTTCTTATGGTGATCTCATCAATAATCGAACTTGCTACCTTGCTGACTGCTTTTAACTTAAAATCCTTCTCGCCGGTCTGGACGTATTGATATAGAGTCGAAAGTAAGGAGGCTGCTTCCCGTTTTGTTTCCTGCCCTATGACATCTTCTTCATCTATTATTATTTCCGGATTACTGCTGTCCTTAATATACAGGGCCGTAATCCCCATTTGCCTTAGTCTTGATAATAGACCAAACGTTAACAGGACATTTTCTTCAAGTAGAGCCCTGCCGTCACTTGCGAAAATAGGTTTTGCTAAGTATTCACCCTGGACGACTTGATCGATGGGCATGTATTTCATCTGTAAATCCCTCGATTCCACATGTATGTTAATATAAGTGAACTAAAATATGACCTATTATGCAAGATTAATTTTCATATTCTTTTGAAAAGGTTAGCTTGAAAATCGTGTCTTAACTAAGCCTATCAGACGTTGAGCAAGAAAATGGAGTCTCTAGTCTCCGCACCCGCTATCTCCGCCGGAAGCGCCGTCGCTGCAATCACCAGTAAAAAAGCCTCCAACACTCGTATTTGAGTGAATTCCTGAATGATAATTCCCCCGTGCTTTCCCCCGGAATGAAGATCCGCCAGTTAAACCAATAATGATAATGATCAGCACAATACCAATAAGAATTAAAGCCATTCCCATCACTCCTCGCGTCTATTTAATCTATATACGAAATTTAACGAAAAAGAGATTCATTTGTCAGAATATTTTTCACAAACAAGACAAAGAACCTCCTTTCCTCATAAAATAGACTATTTATGATAAATCCTCTTCAAATGTTCCCTTCACAGTCGGTTCACCTTTTTCAACCATGACCTGTCCCAGCGCGATGACCGTATCAATCCGGTAATCTGTCTTAGTTAAGAGCACCAAATCAGCATCCTTGCCTTCTTGAATAGTTCCTTTTTCTTTCAATTTCAAAATAGTGGCCGGGTTCTCGGTGATCACGCGAATGGCCTGGTCCAATGAAATCCCTTCATCGAGAACAGTATCCCGCACTTCCTTATATAAGGTTGACACCTTGCCGATTTTCAGGCGGGTAAACTCACCGTTTGCATTAAATTCAGGCAGGCTTGCCTGCCCGTCTGATGTGAAGGTAATTTGTGAAATATCGACACCGGCATCAAGCATTCTTTTTAGGCCTTTGCTGCATTTCACTTCCCCTTCTTCAAGAAATTTCGGAATTGAGCTTGTTGTAAAATCAACATAACCACCTTTTTTGGCATAGTTGATGCCTTCTGCAAACAGATGGGGGTTACGGTTTATATGAGTTGGGTAAAACTGCCTGATCGGAATGTCCGTTTTTTCAACGACTTCTTCAATGATGTTCAAATGATCCAGGCTGTCACCGACATGGACATTGACAATACCGGCTTTTCCCGATAAAAGCCCGCCAATTCGGGCAGCTGAAGCGATTTTCGCCATTTCGTCCACTGTCGGCTGAGAAGACCTGTGATCGGCAATTGCTATTTCACCGGCACCAATTATTTTATCAACAAGAATAATATCATCTTCGATTTTTCCTGTTAATGTTTTGACAGGCACCTGGTATGAACCCGTTTGTACATAGCAAGTAATTCCTTCTTCTTCAAGGCCGCGCGCTTTCGCAATTAAGCTCGCCATCGTTCTAGTCGTCCCATCAGTTCCAATGACCCCGATCAATGTAGTTACACCCGAAAGAGTCGCGTCGGTCAGTTGAATTTCCGGTGTTCTTGTTTTGTAGCTTCCCTCTCCGCCCCCGCCAATGATGTGAACATGTGAGTCGATAAAACCGGGAACAACGATTTTTCCTTCTGCGTCTATGACCTTGATGTCGACAAAATTGTCTGGCACTTCGATCGTATCTTCAATAAAACCAATCTTTTTATCTGCAAGCAAAATATCTTTCTTCCCTAAATAATCCGGGGCATACACTTCCCCATTTTTAATCAGTGTTAACACGGAAAATCTCCTTTCATGTTCAGATGAGAATGACAATCCTCTGTCATATTTAAAGTTAAGTAGATGGTAAGAACAGTTGTCATAGAGCCTCTTCTAATCTAAACAAAATGCCCCTTTTCTATTCATAGCCGGCAGCCTGTCGGTCCTTAAGGGCTGCAACATTTCCAGCAAATGGGCCAGCCTTCAAGTTGGCGTCGATGTTTAACCTTTGTAGTGGCGGGTAAATATTCATTAAGCCAAGATAGAATAAGGAGATAAGATAATGAAAGAAATCATGTCTTCAAACGTACTTGTTCAAAATAAAGTGACGATCAGAAAAATGCTTGACATTCACCAGGCATCCAGACAATTTAAAGGTAATACCTATTTATATAGTAAGCATAAAGCAGTCGATGCCGCAAATTTATCCAAACTCGTATCCTTCTTTTTAACCGTAAAACCGCAAACAACGCTAAAAATCATTGTTGAAGGAACAGAGGTTGACAAACAAATAGCAGCATTACAGAAATTATTCAATCAGGATATTTCAGTACTACGCATGACAGAGAAGCGCTTAGCCGCTAATTCTGATTCATTTCAAATATAAGGGGGCAGCGGCATTACTATGATTCGGACAATATTAATGATTATTGGGGCTATCGTCGTTATCGGCGCCTTAGTCAGCTGGTTATTTTAAAAAAATCCCGGGTATGATTAAATCATGCCCGGGTTATTTATATCATTTTTTTAACTGCTAATTGTCAAAACTCCATTTCCTCCTGCTGGATCAATCATCATCGTGTTCGCCGCGATTTTTCCGCTTCTTCTCCCATTTCTCTGCTTCTTTTTTAAGTCTATCCTTCCATTTTCCTTTTTCTTTTTTAATGGATTCCCCGAATTCTTCCAGCTCCTTTTCAAACTTTTGCCGCCTGCTTTTTTCTTCATAGTCCGAAATACGCGGGACATTGAAGAATGCAGGTTCTGTACCTTGTAAAGCACTGCTGATGATATTCTTGAAAACGAGCGCTGCACCTTCGCTGCTCGTCGTCGTTAAATAATGACTTTCGTCGGTATGATCATACCCTACCCACACCGCACCTGCTAGCTGCGGTGTGTAGCCGACAAACCACTGGTCCTTTACCCCATTAATTCCTTCAATCGGAACTTCGGTCGACCCGGTTTTTCCGGCCAGGTCACGGCCCTCGATTTGTGCTTCTTTTCCTGTTCCGTCTTCGACTACTCCCAACAGCATCGTCGTCATTTTATCGGAAACTGCTTTTGTCCTAACTTTTGTGGTCTTTTCCTTCCATTCGCCAATCGTTTTGCCATCCGCATCAATAATTTTTGTGATCGCATGGGCTTCTGCCTTGTTACCACCATTGGCAAATGCGGAATAAGCCTCAGCCATCATTAAAGGTGAAACACCCTCCTGAAGTCCGCCAAGTGCTAACCCAAGATTCCTGTCCTCCTTCTTAAGAGGAATTCCGAAACGTTCTGCCGCATCCATACCTGATTCAATCCCCAGTTCGTTTAGTAACCAGACAGCCGGGAGATTTAAGGACTCCTTTACCGCTTCATACATCGGTACTTCGCCCAGATAGATGTCCGTATAATTGTGCGGCTCGTAATCACCAAACTTCATTTTTTCATCCTTCAACATATCTTCAGGGCTCCAGCCATTCTCAAGTGCCGGAACATAAACGGACAGTGGTTTCATCGTTGAACCAGGCTGGGCTTTTAATTCGGTTGCCCGGTTGTAGGCACGAAAAACATGGTCTCCTCTGCCTCCGACAAGTGCACGGATTCCGCCTGTTGCCGGATCAAGCAGTACCGCGCCACTTTGGACGATTTCATCTCCGCTTCCTTCAGGAAATAAACTGTCATTTTGATACGCCGTTTCCACCGCTGATTGCATGCCGGGATCAAGCTCGGTATAAATCTCGTAGCCCCCGGTTAATAACTCATCCTGGGTTAAGCCGTATTCCTCAATTGCCTCCGCAAAAACATGGTCAACATAGTGCGGGAATTGGCCATGGAAAGGGTCTTCACCTTTATCATTAAGTAAAATCTCTTCACTGAGTGCTGTTGAATATTGTTCATTCGTGATAAACTTGTTTTC
This sequence comes from Bacillus sp. V33-4, assembly GCF_002860225.1. Classification (NCBI taxonomy): domain Bacteria; kingdom Bacillati; phylum Bacillota; class Bacilli; order Caryophanales; family Bacillaceae; genus Bacillus; species Bacillus sp. V33-4. Next base: position 10,476 of record NZ_PGVC01000014.1, on the reverse strand, counting down.
CTTCATTTGCGCAAGCACCGTGTTCCGCCTATCAACCGCCTGTTCAAAATCCTTATAAGGATTCCAGGCAGACGGCGCTTTAATAATACCGGCCAACATTGCCGACTCACTTATGGTTAACGCCTCTGGTTCTTTACCGAAATATTTGGCAGCAGCACTGTTAATTCCCCATGCTCCCTCACCAAAATAGATTTGGTTAAAATACATTTCCAGAATTTCATCCTTGGAATATTCTTGTTCAATTTTTCGCGCTAAAAACAATTCTTCTGCTTTTCTCTTGTATGTCTTCTCCGGTGAGAGCAGTGCGTTTTTCGTCAACTGCTGGGTGATCGTACTGCCGCCTTCAACAATTCCGCCTGCTGTTATATTGCGAAAAAATGCTCGCGCAATGCCGATAAGATCAATTCCGTTATGACTGTAAAAGCGTTGATCCTCAATCGCAATCACCGCATTTTTCAAGTCATCCGGAATTTTCGATATCGGGACGCCTTCATTTCTATTAGCGGAAATTTTACTTGCTATTTCGCCCCTTTGGTCATAAATCACCGTTGACTGTGCAAGTCCGGCTTCTAAAGTGCTAATATCAGCCCTGCTGGAAAACACATAGAAAAAAATTAATATTCCCAATAGGGAGACTGCCATCGCAAGAATCGCCATTTGAGTCATATGCTTTCGCTTCCAAAACTTCGACAACCGTGAAAATGTTGAGCTTAGTCTTTCCATTACGTTCACTACCTTCGTTCTTCTCTCCAATTCTTTTACTTTAAACAATTTTATTAATTTGTTTTACCCGCAAAAACAGGAAACAATTCCACAATTAACCGTGACATAATGAAAAATGCATATAAAAAGAGCTAAAATGCGGATAACTTCGCGATTCAGCTCCTTTTTTATGCAGTTTTACGCCGCTTCAGCATAATTTTGGATTTTAATTCAGGCATTTTGTCAAATAATAACAGCAACATAAAGCAGATGATTAAATACATAAATGTAAAAATATTAGGTATGCAGAGGATCCACAACCACTGGCGAACTGTAAGATCTGCGAATATTTGCAGTATAACGTTTACCTGAAGCATTTCCCTTCCGATAAAAGCCCCTTCGACAAGGATGTATAAAGCTGTATTAGAACATATGTAAACAGAAAATAATACAAAATAATTTAGCTTTTTTGATTTAAAAAACACCACTTTTGTAAGGATTGTCCACACTATTACGACAAACGGAAAAATAATAAATATCGCTCTTTCCGGAGTCATGCTCCCCTCCCCCAATCCAAAGTATGTTCAGCTGGGATCGTCTTCCTGAAGTTCAACAAAGCGTTCCCTTGCAGCTTCTTCGTCAAAGCTGCTATATATGCGATAATGATCTTCATCAAGAATGCGAAAATGCTGGCTAATAATATTTTGCTGGAGAATAAACCCGTTTGCTTTCGCCACTTCCCGCCACCACATTTTCCCGCCAAGTGTCTTTTCTTTCCGGAAGTCGATGCCTTCGCGGGCAATAGTCTCAAGAACTTCGAGCGGTTCATTTCCAAATAAAAACTTTACCGTCTCTGTTTCCCGAAAAAGAGCACAAACGGTCACAACGGTTGACCACCCTGCAAAAGCTCTTCCCTTTTCAATCTGGACGAGGGTTTTCTTGGAAACGCCAATCACTTCGGCCATTTTATCTTGCGTATACCCCGCTTCAGTTCGAATTAATCTCATCTTGTCAGAAACCTTCATCACAATTTCTTCTCTAGTCATTGCCGGTCAGTCCTTCTATAGCTTTTAGTGTAATTTTACACCAATCTTCTTAATTTTAAAATCTTTTTTTGAAAATTTATTTCTATTATTTGAGTAAATTTCACAATGTAACAAGCTAAACCGAAAAACGAATGAAGGTGTCTAAATTAACAGGAGTATGCCGTAAGAAACGAATGATACTGTCTTAATTATAAATAACCGTTCGTTTTTCAGTTAAAGAATGCTTTTATGAAATTCACTCATTTAAAAAAATAGACCAAAACGCTAAGCGAATTGGTCGATCATCATGTTAACCTGCCAACCTCATAGGTTGATCATTTTTTTCGGGGCCGCTGAGATAATTAACATGACGATTACTGCACTTAAAATAAAGCTTGGCAGCATATATGTTCCATTATAAACGAGCGAATAGAGTGCTACCGGCTGGCCCTTCGGCGCAAATTCTCCGAAAAAAACGATGCCGGCTGTAACATGGCACAGGTAGCGCAAAACGCTGCCGATAAATGTACCCGCTATTAAGTAAGTAATCCATTTCCTTCTATCATTCTGCCGCAGGCCGTTCTGAAGCTGAGCAGCAAACAAGCCGGCAAATCCAAGCGTTCCAAAAGCAATCAAGTAATCAACGATCCCTTGAACCGGAGTGTAAATTTGCGCATAGCCAAGGATAAATTGGAGCAGTCCCAACAAAAATCCGGTTAGCAGTCCTCCCTTAAGCCCCCAGCGAAAGGCCATTAAAAATACTGGTACAGCCGCAATCGACACTGATCCTCCCTGCGGCCAGATTCGCGCAAACACAAATGCAGAAACAAGATCCAGCAAATAAGCAAGTGCTGTGAATATGGCAACCTCTACTAAAAATAACGTTTTGTTCTGTGTCATTCTTCTTTCCCCCTCTAAAAGTGTTCAAGGAGTCCGAGACTTGCCTCTATAAGCTGCTATAACGCAAAAAAAGCAATCAAGGGCAGGAATCCGATGGCCCAATATTGCTTTCTATCCATCAAACCACATCCCTGCGCTAGCATTAACTAACAGGTTCATAGGGTCAGAACTCGAAGCTCACTCTCAGCTGCAACATGCAGCCCCCCTTGTGGAACTATTCAACTATATAAAGTAATTCATCTCCGAATATACTATGTTTCAGCGTGATTGGCAAGAAAGATATTATCTTTATCCTAGATTGTGAAATTTACTCGATTAACAAAAAAAGACAAAGGATTTTGGCAGCTGTCAGCGAATACATTGATAAACTGTGAGACAGGAATCAAATTAATTGGAGGATAGAAATGCTAGCCGTTACGAAAAGGAAATTAGTCGACTTCCTTGTGAAGGAAAAACATGCGCTGTTGGACGAGTGGGACAAGGTATTTTTAATTTCGGAAGATGATCCATTTAAAGTTAAAATTAAGAAAAATGGAGAAGCAATGTACGAAATCATTCTAAATATCTTTTCTGAAAATGAGGAAGATGTCGAAAATCATGTCCGCAAGCTTGCCTATATAATCGGAGCGGAACGCGTCAGAGCTAATATAAACATTGGAGACTTTGTTTACAATGTGAATATCGGGAGATCGATCATTTTAAAAAATTTAAACAAGTTAAACTTGGAGTGGCCAGATTTGCAAAAATCAATAGACAGCATCAACTACTGTTTTGATAAATTTTTATATTATGCTGTTACGTATTATTCTGATGCGAAAAACAAAATCATTGAGGAAAAATCAAATTTTATTGATAACACTCACAAGGACAGGCTCACTTTGCTGGGACAAATGACTTCAAGTTTTATCCATGAATTTCGCAATCCCCTTACATCCATTCAAGGGTTTATCCAGCTTTTAAGAGCAGACTATCCAGAAATGAAATATCTGGATATAATTGGAAATGAGTTGGAACAGCTCAATTTCAAAATTTCCCAATTTCTGCTTCTGTCCAAAAAAGAATTAATCGGCAAAGAGAAAAATATTTTTTCCTTGAATGAATTAGTTGATGAAGTGTTGATTTTTCTTTACCCAAGCATCTTGGACGCTAAAGTTAAGGTCTTAAAACAAATGGAAGACAATATCAATATAATGGGCTATAACGATGAGATACGTCAGGTGCTTATCAATATTATTTTTAATGCGATTGATGTCCTAAGCCAATATCGGAGTGATCCGGTCCTTGAGATAAAATGCAGCTTACTGAACAAAAAATTCATTAAGCTCGATGTAGCGAATAACGGTCCGATGATTCCAGAAAATCTCCTTAATACGATTTTTGAACCTTTTGTAACCACAAAGAAACTTGGAACAGGACTGGGATTATTTGTTTGCCGTGAAATTATTGAAAAACATAAAGGATCATTAACATGCCAATCTGAAGCAGAAAAAACGGTATTCAGTATGGCTCTCCCCCGTACCTGAGTGCTCTTCTGATCCTGAACAAGCACAAAAATCCACTCCTGGTACTTAACTATGAAGTGGATTCTTTTTTTTAACTCGATTTCCCATTAACGTTTATGTAAAGAGCATTCACAACAGAAACGAGAATATTCTTCACCCAAAAAGCGTATACAAATGAAAAAACTCCTTATAGTATTAAAACTAATATTTGCTCAGGGGAGGGGAATTTTATGTTCTCTTTGAAGGTTAATCAAGAAATTGAATTGCAATTGCTTCAGCTAAGGGATGCTGAAGAGCTCTACCAGCTTGTTGATTCAAATCGCCGGCATCTCAGGCAGTGGCTTCCCTGGGTCGACAGTATGAATTCTCCCCTTCAATATCATTCGATCATTCCAATGTGGTTAAAGCAGTTTGCCGATAACAATGGGTTTAACTTGGGAATCCGCTACAATAAAATTCTCGTTGGATCATTAGGCTTTCACCACATTGACTGGCACAACGAGCAAACAAGCATCGGCTATTACCTGGCAGAGCAGGCCCAGGGCCGCGGAATTATGACAAAATCCGTTCAAGCCTTGCTTAATTACGCCTTCTATGACCTTGGATTAAATCGCATTGAAATCCGCTGCGGGACAAGAAATATAGCAAGCCGCTCAATTCCTGTCAGGCTTGGCTTTACAGAAGAAGGATTGATCCGCGATGGAGAAAAACTGAATGGTTTTTTCCATGATTTAATTGTTTATGGCTTGCTTGCAAGGGAATGGCGCAACCTATCATGATCTTCATTTTAAGCATGAATGTTAAAGGTGAATGGTAGTCCAAGATATTCAAGGTACAATAGTTATAATAGGATAAATATATTCCCGAACCATATTCATAACTGTGCTTTGATGGCCATAAAGTATCAATATAACAAATTAGTGAAACTGGAACGTTTGACTGTATGGTTGAAAATCTTTATAATTATTTATAATTATTGGTAAATGTTATCGACAATCAGGCGAGTGCTAATTGTGCTGTATTAAAGTCAGTTTTTCCCGGCGGGATGGAGAGCGGTCTACGGCCCTTCCTCGTTTGTCCGGTACTGCAGCCTTGGTACGGTCGATACAAACGATTGAGGTGATTTGATGGGGCATTGTACCGAATTGGTGAATTAGCAAGCATTTCAAATGTTTCTAAAAGAACGATAGATTACTACACCGGTCTTGGCCTGCTACAGGCCCAGCGGTCCGATTGCAATTACAGAATTTATTCAGAAGAAGCTTTCAACGATTTAAAATTTATTGAGGAATGCAAAAAAATGCATCTTCCTCTTGAAGAGATTAAAAGAAAACTAGAAATCAAAAAATCAAAAGATATTCGTGAATCAGAAGTTGAGAAGCATATAGATGGTGTGACCAGCCAGATGAAACAGCTTCATAATGAATTATCAACTATCCTGCCTCTTATTGAAAAACTGGAAGGCCAGCAGAAAAAAGAGCTGTCTAACAAGCTTTCTATTGAAAGCACGGCTTTGATGCAATCCCTTTTGATTTTAACGAGTTGATCTTTAGGTTATTGGGAGGTGACTCCTTACTCGTGTGTTTGGCGAGCTAAGGGAAACTATTTGGACATATTAAACTTGGTTTTAATAGCCATTTTAATTGCTTTAACGGCTTTTTTTGTCGCATCGGAATTTGCGATCATTAGAATTAGAGGTTCCCGGCTTGACCAGTTGGTTGAGGAAGGCAACAAAAATGCGATTGCCGCCAAACGAGTGACAACGAATCTTGATGAATATTTATCGGCCTGCCAGCTTGGAATTACGATTACCGCTTTAGGCTTGGGCTGGCTCGGTGAACCGACGATTGTACGGATGCTTCATCCGCTCTTTGAACGGTTTGATATTCCAAGCTCATTGTCACACGTTCTTTCGTTCGGAATAGCTTTTGCATCCATTACCTTTCTTCATGTTGTGGTAGGTGAACTGGCTCCAAAAACATTGGCCATCCAAAAAGCAGAATTTGTAACTTTAGCCATGGCAAAGCCGCTTATCGGCTTTTACAAAGTCATGTACCCGTTCATTTGGATCCTAAATGGTTCTGCCCGGATGATTACAAAAATGTTTGGCCTGAAGCCTGCATCAGAGCATGAGCTGGCCCATTCAGAAGAAGAACTTCGCATGATCCTGTCCGAAAGCTATGAAAGTGGTGAAATTAACCAGTCAGAGTTTAAGTATGTAAATAAGATTTTTGAGTTCGATAACCGGATAGCCAAAGAAATCATGGTACCCAGAACCGAAATGGTGTCACTTTCAAAAGCAGATACGCTGGAAACGTTTATTCAGGTTGTCCAGGAAGAACAATTCACCCGTTATCCCATTATCGACGGGGATAAGGACCACATTATTGGACTCGTAAATATTAAAGAAGTGATGACCGAATTGATTGGAAATGAACAACTCATAACGAAAACCCTTGAAGAACATGTTCGCCCAATCATCAGGGTAATTGACACAATCCCCATCCATAACCTGCTCCTTAAGATGCAAAAAGAGCGAATTCACATGGCAGTGTTAATGGACGAATACGGGGGAACCTCCGGGCTTGTAACAGTTGAAGATATCCTCGAAGAAATTGTTGGTGAAATTCGCGATGAATTCGATACCGACGAAATCGCAATGATTCGAAAAGTAAAAGAAGATCATTATATTATTGACGCAAAAGTACTTGTCAGTGAGGTAAACGATATGCTTGGACTTGAAATCGACGATGAAGATATCGATACGATTGGCGGCTGGGTATTAACTGAAAATTATGAAGCAAAAGAGGGAGATATTGTTTCCGTCCATTCCTATCATTTCAGAATACTTGAAATGGAAGAGCACCAACTTAAGTATCTTGAAGTGACAAAGGTACAAAAGGCTGAACAGACGGTCGAAACGATCTCACTGCCACAATCAGAGGAAGTACTCTCAAAGGTTTATGGAAACTAATTTAACCCCCGTTTTGCGGGGGTTTTTCTATATGGTCATTCATTTGGAAATACAATCGTAAACTTGGTTCCTTTCTGCTTTTCGCTCACGACGTTAATATTCCCGTCGTGAAGCTGGACAAGCTGCTTGACGATCGACAAGCCGAGCCCAAATTCACCGAACATGCTGCTTGTCCGCGATAAATCGGCTTTATAAAAACGGTCCCAAATTGACTCAATTTCCTTTGTATCAATGCCGATTCCGGTATCTTCTATTTCGATAACCGTTTCTTTACCCGTTTTCCTTGCCTTTAAGGTAATGTTTCCGCCAGTTGTAAATTGGATGCTATTTTTAACAATATTAATCAGGATTTGGGTAATGCGGTCATAATCGGCGTAAACAGTGTCATGTTCATTAGCATCAATGATAATCTTATTTCCCTTTTCCCTTGCAAGCACGAAAAGCTGTTCTTCAATTAACTCAAACATATCATGCAGATGAATCGATACTTTGTTGAGCTTAATTTGGTTGGAGCGGATTTTTTCATAATCAAGGTTTTCATTCACAAGCCTGATAAGCCGTTTTGCTTCCCTATCGATTAAATCGAGGCCCCTGTCTTTCTCATTCTCGGGAATCAAGTCGTTTTTAAAGCCTTCCACCAGGCCGCTGATTGTCGTTAACGGGGTTTTCAACTCATGCGAGACATCGGCAATAAATTTTCGCCGTCTGTTTTCAAGCCTGTCTATCTCATCATTGGATTCCTTTAAACGCGAAGCCATTCGATTAAAGTCTGTCGCTAAATCATCAATCTCATCCAAGTTTATGTTTGGGATATTCACATTATAATCCCCGGACGAAATCATCGAAGTCGCTTTCCTCAACTGCGTTATTCTCTTAATTAAATTTTTTGATAAAATCCAGCTTAACAAAATCGTTGCCGCTAACGAAATAAAAATTGTGTAAAACAAATACTGGTTTAATTGGCTGATCGTATTAACTGCACCGCTGATTGGGGCAAGCAGCATGATGCCGCCCGCTAATTCCCCGCCGAGAATGTGCGGAAGCGCAACGAGAGTAACCTCTTGCTCAAACCGCTTCAAATCATGCCTTACCGAAACTTTGTTTCCTTTTTCAATTTGCGCCCATTCCTCATCTGTCAGCTGAATCAATGGCTGCCGCTGAATTTCCGGAAACAATACCCTGCCTTCGCTGTCAAAAAGGAAAAAGCGGATATTTCTCGCATTAAGCATTTGGCTGTAATAAAGCAAATATCTCTCATCACCATCCAGCCCTGAAGATACGTCACTCAATACTTGTTCACCGTATGCATTTAATTCCTCTACTTTATTTTCAAAAATATAGTTTTCGACGAATTGTGAAAACAGCAGGCTCAATATTAAAAAGGCAAGAATAAGAATGCCGATATGGCTGATCAGAAGCTGGTAAAAGTACTTAATTTTCATCAGATGTCACCGATTCATCAAACTTGTAGCCAATCCCCCACACAGTATGGATGAATGGCTGTGATGGTTTGCCGATTTTCTTTCTGAGTCTTTTAATGTGAACATCGACAGTCCGTTCGTCTCCGTAAAATTCGTAACCCCAGACCCGGTCTAAAAGCTGCTCGCGTGAAAAAACCTGGCGGGGATTTTTCACAAAATAATAAAGCAGATCAAATTCCTTCGGAGTTAAGCTTGTCAACGGCTCCCCATTGTAATATGCTTCCCTTGACTCTTTGCTAATCTTGAAAAACTGTGAGGTGATAAAGTGATGATCAGGGCTTTTCGCATTTTCAGTTTGGAAACGGCGCGTGACAGCTTTAATCCTTGCCATCAAAGTAAGCGGGCTAAAGGGCTTTGTCACATAATCATCTGCTCCCATTTCAAGCCCGAGCACCTGATCCGATTCACTGTCCTTCGCGGTAAGCATTATGATTGGAACTGAGCTAAGCTCCCTTATTTTTCTGCATAGCGTCACACCATCCATGCCCGGCAGCATCCAATCGACGATAATTAAATCCCAGTTCTCTTTATTAAACACATCGAATCCTTCATGCCCATTATTAATGAATGTCCCTTTATAACCTTCTTTCATAAAAAACATTTCAAGCATGGAACAAACACTTTCATTATCTTCAACGACAAGAATATTCATGCTCCATCCCCCCTGGTTCCTTACTATATCTATATTAGGCTTTTAAGTTTACGATCTGTTCATTAAGCAAAACGAATAATAATAATAGAAAACCTATACTATTCAATTATATACCACGTATATGAGCGGTCAAATTTGCAACATAATGAAAAATTAAACAATAAAACAGCTGTACAAAAATCGTACAGCCGTTAACTCCGTATTACTATAGATTTGTATTAATTTACTGCTTCGTTATACGGTAAGGGCTTCATCTTCTTCTTTACTCACTGATGATGAATGGGATCGATGATAAATCGCATTGATTTCGCCGCCGAGCACGAGGGCGAGGCCTGTCAGGAATAGCCACAGCATCAGAATGATCACGCCGCCAAGGCTCCCATAGGTAGCTGAGTAGTTAGCGAAATGGTTCAAGTAAAATGAAAAACCGAGCGAGATCAGCTGCCAAACAACCGTAGCAAAAATGGCACCTGGCAAGACATGCTTAAACGGATAATGTTTATTTGGTGCAACCTTGTATAAAACGGCAAGGATTACGATCATAACCGAAATGGCGATAACCCATCTTAACACCCTAAATAATATTTCGATTTGCTCAGGGATATTCAAATATGAATTTAAAAAATCGATAATTACATCGCCAAATACAGGCAGCATTAACGCAATAATTAAGGTAAGGATCAGGCCGAATGTTAACCCGATTGAGACAAGCCTTGCCTTAATAAACGATCTCGTCTCTTCCACGTCAAAGGCAGTATTCATGGCGCGAATAAACGCCCGCATCCCATTGGAGGCCGACCAAATAGTCCCGACAATCCCGAACGTTAATAAACCCCCGTTTGGTTTGCTAATGATTTCGACGATATTTTCTTGGAAAACATTCGCTGTTTCTCCGGGCATTACAGTCTGCATAAAGCCGATCGCCTCCTCTGGATCGATAGACAAATAAGGAAGGAGTGACAGCAGCAATATGATCATCGGAAAAATTGACAGCATGTAATAATAGGCCTGTTCTGCCGCCAAACCCGTAACCCTGTCATCCTTTATTTCTTTTCCGAGTTTCTTAACAAAGGGCATAAGTTTATCCTTCATGTCCACCTCTCCTGACTGCTATTTGCATCGTTTCTCTCTCTTTTCCCGCTCGTCAAGGAATTTAACCGTCCTCTGTTCTTAAAAGGTGTAGAGTAGAAAACAGGAATTAGATATTGTCTTCTTGTCCTCGGGTTTCAGGGTGTTCCAC
>NZ_PGVC01000098.1:0-1125 GCF_002860225.1 Bacillus sp. V33-4 | reverse complement strand
GAGTTAATTTGAGGCCTGAGGGTATAGGGAATAATGGTTTGAAATTGGACTTGCAATTCTTTGCTAAGGGTACGGTTAATAATGGTGCAAAAAATGTTGCGCAATTTGAGAAACTAAGGGCATCACTTGCTGCAGATGAAATTATGAATGCAGAGCGTATTGGTACTGCATTAACAAAAAATGATAAGGCTCATCGTGCTGCTAGTTTTTTAACTAAGGAGCAATTAGCTGCAGGAAGAGTTTTTAATATTAAGGGTGGAGATGGTGCCCAATATACACTTCTTCAGACGAAGGGTGGATTTAATGGTAAATCTGGTATTTTCGAGTATATGTTAACACCAAGTGGCAAAGTTTCTCATCAACGGTTTATATCAGGTGAGAAAATTACCGGATTTCCAAATCAGGGAGGATATTAATGGATTCACTACTAATGGAACTTACTTATGAATATGTATCAAAGAAAACTAGGTTTACCTGGCAGGAATTAAAATATGCTATTGATAGAAACTTTCTTCCACCAGGAGCGGCAATTGAACACGCTTTAACATTACTTTCTGAAGATACTAATGAGTCCAGCTTAATATTTGAATTAGCATCTTTATACCATGACGAGCCAGTTCATCCATATCTAGATGAATTAGCACAATTAGAACCACATCAAGATGTCGATACCATTAAAGAGAAATGGTTGTATTTAATTCTAGACTGGTTATTTACTAAAAAAGATCAATATTCAGACCCTCTTGGTTTAATAGAGCAAATATATGCTGATTTCGACTATCCAGAAAACATCGCTACTTTTGTAAGATACATGCCTATGGATGGACCTGATCTTGGAAGCATAGAGTTAAATCAAGCACGTTTATATAAAAATTGGGAAAAATATTTAGATGAGCAAAGTAAGAGATTTTCATATGCTAAATGAATTAATTAGCCAGTTTTCTTGAGTGAACGGGAGAAATGGATTCTATTAAAAGATTAAACTATATTTTAAAAAATATAGAAAAGCTCTAGGTTAAGAACAAAACCTTGATTGGCTTTATGCCTTTCAAGGTTTTTTATTTTGTGCGTGCCCAGCAAGCCGTTAATTGCTAGTTGGTGAAAGTCCAACCCGAGTAAGTGTCA
>NZ_PGVC01000013.1:0-68096 GCF_002860225.1 Bacillus sp. V33-4 | reverse complement strand
CGGCTACGCCATTATCTGGATGAGAAGGGAAATAATTCTCCTACAAACATTTTACTCATACACAACATATTTGTTAAGAAAAAACGAGAAAATTTTTTTGATTTTCGACTGGGGCGATAACCAAATTCGTTAGAAGAATCGAGGATGATGCCCATTTTCATGTTTTGCAAAAGGACAAACAGGGAAACCTCTAAGTGTGTCCAGATAATTATTTAAAGGAGATGGATTGCTATGGGTAAGAAAATTGCATGTCTCGTGACAGATATGTTTGAGGACTCTGAATACACAGAACCGGCCAAATCGTTTAACGAGGCGGGCCATGAGGTCATAACAATCGAAAAGGAAAAAGGGGCAACAGTAAAAGGAAAACAGGGGCAAGCTTCGATTACGATTGATCAGGGAATTGATGACGTAAGCCCGGGCCAATTTGATGCTTTATTCCTGCCGGGCGGGTTTTCACCTGACCTGCTGCGGGCTGATGAGCGTTTTGTTACTTTTGCAAAAGCATTTATGGATGACAAGAAACCGGTTTTTGCGATTTGCCATGGACCGCAGTTGTTAATTACGGCAAAAGTATTGGAAGGCAGAAAAGCAACCGGTTATAAATCAATAAAAGTTGATATGGAGTATGCAGGAGCAGAATATCACGATGTTGAGGTAGTAGTTTGCGGCAACCAGCTCGTAACGAGTCGTGATCCTGATGATATTCCCGCATTCAACCGGGAATCACTGAAACTGCTTTAAATAAACTTACCTAAATAATGGATAAATTCTTCTCCCATTCCAATGGAGAAGGATTTTTTGATATTGGCAGATTTCAGAGGTAATATAAAAAGGACCCCGTCATAGTATATGGGGGAGAGTGTTGAAAGGCGGCTAAAGAATGATTAATTTAAGGTCACAAAGAGAAATAGAGAAAATGAAACAAGCCGGTGTTGTTCTGGCATCTTGCCATCAAGAGCTTGCCAACCTGATTCGCCCTGGGATTTCAAGCTGGGACATTGACCAGTTTGTAGAAGCATTTTTGCAAAAGCATGGAGCAACCTCGGAGCAGAAGGGTTATAAAGGATATGAGTATGCGACATGTTCGAGTATCAATGATGAGGTTTGCCATGGATTTCCCCGAAAACAGCCGTTGAAAACTGGAGATATTGTCACTGTGGATATGGTTGTTAGTTTAAATGGTGCACTTGCAGACTCAGCCTGGACATTTCCTGTCGGAAACATCGATGAGGAAACGGAACGGCTTTTAACAATAACAAAGAATGCTCTTTATATAGGAATAGAAGCTGCGCAAACAGGCAATCGAATCGGGGATATCGGACATGCGATTCAAACATATGTAGAAGCTGAAGGATTTTCGGTAGTAAGGGACTTTATCGGACATGGGATAGGTGATGTGATCCACGAAAAACCGGATGTTCCTCATTTTGGGCTTCCCGGGAAAGGACCGCGGATAAAAGAAGGCATGGTGTTCACGATCGAACCGATGGTCAACGCTGGCAGTTACGATACGAAAATGGATTCAAATGGCTGGACAGCCCGAACTGCGGATGGCAAATACTCAGCTCAATATGAACATACAATTGCGATTACAAACAACGGCCCGATCATCTTAACTGATCAGGATCAAATGTCGATTTATCCCTCCGGGGTGTAATTTTTATACTTTATAGGGAAAAATCCGCTGCCTGGGCCAGGTGAGCGGATTTTTTTACGGTTTACACTTGCTTTCGAAGATTTCCGAGTTCTTCTGCAATAGCTTGCATTTCGTTCGGGCTGAAGCTATTTTTTTTCATCACTAATTCATAAATTTCCTTTAATTCTTCGTACATTTCTTCGTCAAAGTGGGAAGGCTTTATAGCCGCAAAATTTAAAACTTTCAACTTTTCCTTAATTTTTTCAATCATATACTCAACGTTTTCAACCGTCTTTTCGGAAAGATCCACTGTCCGTTTCATCCTCTCAACATTGGTCTTTTCATCTTTTCATGTCCTTTTAAAATTGTCAATTCAAATTCCATAACAAGGCAAACCTGTCGCCTGTTAAAAATCGTGCACAATCAATGTTATACAATAATTCTCTTGCATGAACAAAGAAGGATGGTGGAAAATGAATGTAGGGGAGAAATAATCGAATCAAGTCAGACATAATGGTGAAAACGGTTTTGTTTGATGGGAAAAGGGGAAGCATTAAAGCAAAATAAGCCTGTTTCCTTTTCGAAACAGTGAATGTGTGTTCTTTCATTGGGGCAGGAGAGCTTGAGTATAATTCCAGATTTAAATCATACTTTAAAGGAGAGGATCATATGACAGACTCAAACAGGTTCTGGAAAGGAATGCTATATGGTGCCCTTGCAGGCGGAGCGATCAGCTTGTTTAACAGGCGAACGAGAAACGCGCTTATGTCTGACTGCCGCAGTGCAATTGGCGGTGTCGCAAACATGGTTACACATCCAGGTGCAGCCGCCAGTCAAATTAGGGAGGTAACATCAAGACTTCGTTCAACCGTGGAAGAAATCAGTAATGACGTTGCCTTTATCGGCGCGAAGGTGGAAGAAATGCGCGAAATTACCCCACAGGTAGCAGGCATCGTCAGGGAAACAAAAGAAGCGTTCTCTGGAGGTAATAAAAATCTGCAGGATGGAGCGGCTGCAACGGCCGTTGTTGTTGCCGATGAAAACAGTATAACCAGACAAGTTCCAATTCATTAAGAGAAAAATGAGGTGGGGAATGAGAGTGTCACACAATTCTTTGTTCAAGCATTTGTGGATAAAAATCGGGGAGGATGATGTGTCAGGGTTTTCTGCCCAGCTCGCCTATTTTTTTCTGCTCTCATTGTTTCCCCTCCTAATTTTCTTGGTGACGCTCCTTCCCTATTTGCCTTTAAGCAGGGAAGATTTACTTGGTTTTGTTCGTGATTTCGCCCCGGGCAACACGATGGCGCTTATTGAAAGGAATATTAGCGAAATCATGAATAGAAATGGCAGGCTCCTTTCTTTTGGGGTTATTGCGACGCTTTGGTCTGCTTCCAACGGGCTAAATGCAATTGTAAAGGCATTGAATCGCGCTTATGATGTTGAAGAAACCCGTTCGTATATTGCAGCTAGAGCGATGGCGATCTTTTTGACGATCGCGATGATGATCGTCTTTATTGTCGCGTTGCTTCTTCCTGTTTTCGGCAAGGAAATCGGACTGTTTTTATTTTCAGAACTCGGATTGTCCCGCGAATTTTTGGCTGTCTGGAACACGTTGCGATGGGGAGTCAGCACGCTGATTTTATTTATCGTGTTTACGGTTCTTTATTGGCTAGCACCCGCCAAAAAAATAAAGTGTGTATCAGCAGTCCCGGGCGCTGTTTTTGCTGTGATCGGCTGGATTTTAGCTTCGTCGGCTTTTTCGTACTATGTTGGGAATTTCGGCAACTTTTCATCAACCTACGGCAGCATAGGCGCGATTATTGTCTTAATGATCTGGTTTTATCTGTCAGGATTTATCATCATGGTTGGCGGACAAATCAATGCTTACTACAGCAAGCGAAATGAAGGTTGTTAAAGCTCAGCTCAGTAACTGGGCGGGGCAAGTGACAAGAAGGTGGATGCTTTATGATTCAACATTTTGGCACGAAAAAAGGCTGGTTCAGCATACCAGCCTTTTTATTTTCAAGATTTTAACAGCCTTAAGCTATTCAAGATGACCAGAATCGTGCTGCCTTCATGGCCGATTACGCCATAGGGAAGGTCGAGGAGCTGTAAAAAGTTAGAAGCTATTAACAGCATAATAACTGTAATTGAAAAGACGATATTTTGTTTGACGATTGTATTCATTCGTCTCGAAAGCTCGATCGCTTCTGAAATGCGGGGCAGATCGTTCTTCATCAATACAACATCCGCTGTTTCAAGTGCTACATCGGTCCCTTCACCCATCGCAATTCCGACGTTGGCTGTTGCCATAGCGGGCGCATCGTTTATGCCGTCGCCAACCATGGCAACATTGCCGAATCTCTTTTTCAGCTTTTTCAGCTCTTCTACCTTAGTCTCGGGAAGACAGTCGGCAATATACTCATCGACATGGCTTTCTGCCGCAATCGCGACAGCTGTTTTTTCACTGTCCCCGGTCAGCATAATTGTGTAAACTCCGCCTTCTTTCAGGCTGTCGATCGCTGCTTTTGTCTCGGCCCTGACGACATCCTTTAAGGCAAAGGCAGCGACAATTTCTTCGCCGGCTTGAAGAAATACAATCGTTTTCCCCTCACTTGCAAGGTTGCGGGCTGCACCATCAGCAAAGCTGTCGGCCGCTGCATTTCCAACAAAGTCTCGTTTTCCAACCTTCCATTCTGTAGTTCCGATGGAAGCTTTTACACCCCAACCGGCTACATCCTCAAAACTTTCCGGCTCAATCCACGCATCTTTATGATATATTCCGGCATATGCGACAATCGATTGTGCGAGGGGGTGGTTAGAGTGTTTTTCAATTGATCCGGCAATCTTCATGGCTTCCTCTCTGCCGAATCCTTTTTTGACAATAACATCTGTCACCTCAGGCTTTCCTTTCGTCAAGGTGCCGGTTTTATCAAAGGCAATTGCTTTTAAATGGCTGAGGTTTTCAAGATGGACGCCGCCTTTGAAAAGAATGCCATGCCGCGCGCCGTTCGAAATCGCCGATAATGTAGCCGGCATGATCGATGCCACCAATGCGCAAGGAGAGGCTACAACAAGTAAAATCATCGCCCGGTAAAAAGTTTCATTCCAGCTCCATCCAAGCAAGAAATGAGGGAGTATCATCATTAAGACAACGACAGCAAGGACGACCTTTACGTACGTACCTTCAAAGCGTTCGATAAATAACTGCGAAGGTGATTTTTCACTTTGCGCCGATTGAACGAGCTGGATAATTTTTTGGAAGAGCGTTTCATTGCTGGGCTTCGTAATTTCTACCGTGATCGACCCATTTAAATTAACGGTCCCGGCAAAAACTTCATGACCGGGCGTTTTCGTGACAGGAATCGATTCACCGGTAATCGCTGCTTCGTCGATCGTTGTTTGTCCTTTGTGGATTCTTCCGTCGGACGGAATTCGTTCACCCGGCTTGACTAAAATGTGATCGCCGACGCTCAATAAGGAGACATGGACTTTTTCCTCTCTGCCATTAGAGATTCTTAATGCTTCTTCGGGCTGCAGTTCCATTAAAGCAGAAATTTCGTTTTGGGTCTTATTTAGTGTATAAGTTTCAAGAGCGCCACTTACGGCAAAAATGAAAATTAAGATTGCCCCTTCAGCCCAGTAGCCGATGATCGCTGATCCAACAGCCGCAAAAATCATCAGCATTTCCACGTTCATTTCTTTATTCTCAATCGTATCTTCAATGCCTTCCTTGGCCTTTGCAAATCCACCGATAATAAAAGCAAGCAAATAGATAACTGCCGAGGAGCTCCCGTTATCCAGCCGTTCCAGCAGCCAGCCAGCACCAATCAAAAATCCGCTAAAAATCGCGGCTATTAATTCGGCATGGGGCTTTATTTTTGTTAATATGCTCTCCTGCTTCACCTCGTATTTTTCACTGCTTAAAGCTCGTGCGTCCGGATTCATCATTTCTCACACTCCTGAGTTCTAATTGAGAAAAATAATCACAATCAATTGCCCTATAAAACGACGAAAGCTGCCATCTTCATGATGACAGCAGTAAAGCTCAAGGTTAAATCGAATTATTCTTTTGTTAAAATTATTTAAATCTATAGTATCATACGGAGCATGAAGCTGAAAAGTATAAAGTTTAAAATAACCGCATCGACCCAATCCAATTTTTAAAATTAATATTAAACATGTATTGTTTTCTCAATAGATTTGGCAGGGCGAAAAACAGCAAGCCCGATAAATATAAAAAGAAGCATAAAACTGATTACATAGAAGAAACTTGAGCCGGGCAAATATTTGATCGCCAGTCCGCCAATGAAAGGTCCAGAAATACTCCCAAAGCTGAAGAAAATTCCGCATAAAAGGTTTCCGGCCGGCAGCAGCTCTTTTGGCAGCAGATCGGCCATATAGCTGATACCGAGAGAGAAAGTTGATCCGAGCAACATACCCGCTATAAAGAAACAGATAAACAGACCAGTCATAGATTGTTCCAGCATTCCGGCCGCACTAAAGCTAATAAATCCGGATATCATCACAAAAAGCAAAACATTTCTTCTGCTGTATTTGTCACTTAAGATGCCGAGCGGCAGCTGGAAGACGATTCCGCCGACTGCAAAAGCGGGCAGGAGAATCGATACAGCACTCAACTCAATCCCGGATCTTAATGCATAGACGGGGAAGTTCCCGTTAAGCGAAGCCTCTAAAAACCCATATCCAAAGGTCGGGAGAAAAGCTACCCAGGCATATTTCCATACTTGGCCAAATCGCGTAAATGTCCCCAAAAAAGAGGTGGTTCCGATTGTCTGATCTGGCAGTTCATTTTTAAGCAGCCAGACCGTCAGCCAGGCAGCAAAGCTTATCAGTGCTGCAATGATAAACGGGAGCGATTCATTGACCTCAATTAATCTTGTCATCAATGGCCCGGCAGCAAAGCCGAGCCCAAAAAAAAGACCGTACAAAGATATATTTCTTCCCCGCTCTTTTTCGGGCGAAAATGAAGTGATCCATGTTTGGGTGCTAAAGTGAAGCATATGATCACCTATACCAACAAGCAGCCGAAGAATAAACCAGAACCAGAAGGATTTCCAGACAGGAAACAATGCAAGTGAAAGCGCAACAGCCAGGCCTCCGATGAGAATGAGCGGCTTGTAGCCATATTTTCTTAGCGGGCTTTCCATTAATGGCGAGGCAAGCAGAATCCCGATATAGAGGGCGGTTGCATGGAATCCGTTCAAGGAAGATGACATTCCGTCCCGTTCAAAAATAATCGCGACCAGCGGAAGCAGCATTCCCTGAGAAAAGCCTGAAATAGCGACTATACCAATTAAAATCCAGAAACGCAGCGTTATATTATTTTTCATTATGTTATTCTCCAAAGTAAGAATCAGTTCCTTAAGAAATGTTAACGGGAAAAAGCGTTCTTTGCAACAAAATAAAATGAGTCGGGAATGCGCCTTTCTTTTCGGCAATAAAAAAATAGGGTACTCTCTTAATAGAAAAAGCTTTTATCATCGAAACGGGGTGTCAAGGATGGAGTTTAAAATGAAAGAATCGGGCTTTTATAGTGAATTTGCTTTTGGAAGGCTGGATGTTTCCGGAAATGAGCAGCATGGTTTCCGCCCCTTCCAGTTGATGGTTTCCTCCCTGGCGGTATGCAGCGGAGGCGTTTTGCGCAGTATTTTAGAAAAAATGCGCATTCAAGTAGAGGATATAACAATTGATGCAGATGTACGCAGAAATGAGCAGGAAGCGAATAAAATCGAAGCAGTTCATCTGCACTTTCGAATTTCCGGCAAAGATTTAATTGCAGAAAAAATTGAAAAAGCAATGAAGTTAACTGAAAAAAATTGTTCAATGGTTCAATCTGTCAAAGGCAGTATTCAGATCACCGAAACTTTCGAATTAATAGACAACCATTAATCACAAACAAGACTCCGGGCAGGTTATGTCCAGAGTCTTGCTTTTTTCAAATGTATCATAATTGTAATTTGAGGTTCTAATATTTAAGAGTAACTCAATCGCTCGATTGTCAGTAAGCATCACCAACCTTCATTTGTTATCGTGTACTAGTGACATTTAACAGCTTCAGGTGTTTTTGCCTCCTTTTTTTAAAATAAGCGAATGATGACTACCCTCCTTTTGTTATATTAAGTTCATTATAAGCTTTTGTGATAAGTTTGTAAATATTCTGATTATTAAAATATGATTACATTTGATAAAAGAGATTTAAAAATAAATATGGATAATATATTCCCACTCCGAAAAAACTAACACCATAACTTAGTTAATGGAGGAATAGTTGAAAGGAGTCGACATCATGAAGAAATACTTATCCATTTTGTTCATTTTTCTCATTTCGATATCGGTCTTTTTACCCGCTGCATTGGCGGAGAAAGAAAAAGAAAAGGCCGTGCAGCCCCAGCAAAGTAAATACGTTATACCGGGTGCCGTTATGAACATAACAAAGGAAAACACGTACCCAAATCCGGCACAGGACATGCCTTTCTTGCAGCCGAGTGAACTGACTGAGAAACTGATTGATTCCACAAAAATCAAAATTGAAAATCCCGAGCTAGTCCGAATTCTCAACGAAACTACGATTAACAGTACTCCTTTCGCAGTCGGTTATCGTGCAGTCATTTACCTTGGCCATTGGCCGCTGAATTACGAATCCACGGAAACGGCCCCAAACTGGGAGTACCAAAAGATCAATACGAACTACTTCGATAACCGGGGCGGGAATACCCCGTATCAAATGCACTACGTTCAGGAAGCCCAAAAGGTCGTGAAAGGCGGGTTAACAGCAAAAGTGCCCAATGCTGAAGAAGTGAAGGAAATGATGCTTGTCAAGGCAACGAAAAAAACCAATTTACCGCTTTCGTTTGAAACAATTGTCGGGGCAGCGACGAAAAAGGACCAAATTTACAACATCCCTGCCAACCGGCTTGGTTATTTGTATGCCCATGCTTCGGCAGTCAATGAAAAAGGGAAGGTTACTTACGGGGAAGTTTATATCATGCTCAAAGGCAATAAAAAGACGCTCGTAGTAAAGAATATTGTCTCACAGGGCATAGGTGCATGGATACCTGTTCAAGATCATGTCTCATTCAGTTTTGTCGCTTCTGAAAAACCGCGTTAAACAAATGTAATAGATATGGACAAGAGAAAGTGCCCTGGCGCACTTTCTCTTTTTCAGTTTATAACCTCTGTAAACGGGGAAATAAACTGATAACTGACGATAAAGGAGGAAATATCATGGCGCAAAACACGATGGATACTGAAAAAAACAGCAAGCTGTTAAAAGGAATCATTCTCGGAGGAATTATCGGAGGAGCTGTTGCGTTAATGGACTCCCCAACTAGAAACAAAGTAAAAGGTACGGTAAGCGGTTTAAAGGACTCTTCGATGCAAATGTACGAGGAAGTGAAGCAAAATCCAGGTGAAGTGAAGGACCAAATGATCAATCAATTCAAACATGCTTCCAATACATTAAAAGAAGCGATTCGCGATGCTCAGAGTTTATATGAAAAGGTGAACGAAGATGTTTTCAGCCGTGTCGGTGAAGTCAAGGAGATTTCCAATGATGCAATGTCAACGGCCAAACAAGCGAAGAGTGAATTAATGGGAATTGGCAGCAAGGTAGTGGAAGCCGGTTCAGAAATAATTGAAAATCCGGTTAATGCTGCAAATTCTGGATCCAACAATAACATGAGAAACAGCTCTTCCAATAGCAACAGTGGCATGAGTAATTCGAGCAATACTGGCAGCAGCAGTACCAGCAGCACAAGTACCAATGTTGGTTCTGGCAACCAAAAAAGCCATACCTCGCCACAAGGAGCAGGTAATACAAAAATAGTTCCACCGGGCAAAAATAATTAATGGACAGGCCCAAAAAGCAGCGATCACAGGATTGCTGCTTTTTAATTTGGAGAATGCCATGAAAAAAGTTCCGTGCAGCGAAATTAACATATCACCCAGTATTTATCTTGTTTTAGGCCAGATGGGACCGGGTATTTACCTTTAACTGTCACTTTCTTGAAGATGGAGGAATTAGCGATGATGAATAACACAGATAAGTTTTTTATAACCCGCAGCAAACGGGCATCAATCGATAGAGAAACAGCAAAAGGCCGCACAGGGATGGTTGCCTCTGCACATCATCTTGCAACAGATATTGGAGAAAAAATTTTAGAATCCGGAGGAAACGCGGTCGATGCGGCTGTTGCTATCCAATTTGCTTTGAATGTGGTCGAGCCAATGATGACCGGGATTGGCGGGAGCGGATTCATGATGGTCCATCATCGCGATTCAAATGAAACAAAAATTTTTGACGGACATACAAGAGCTCCAAAGGCGGCTCATCCCCGGATGTTCCTTGACGACAACGGGGAAGTCATTCCATTTAAGAAGAGATCAACGCATGGGACAGCGGTCGGAATACCGGGCATACTAAAAGCGATGGATGCGGCCCTGTCGGCGTATGGTACGAAACCTTTAACCGAACTGATCGAACCATCCATCGAACTGGCCGAAAAGGGAGTTGAAATCAACTGGGTGTTTAAGGATGCGCTTGAGCATTTCCATTATCGGTTAGGAAAGCATGCCAAGAACTTTTACCTTCCTGACGGTAAAAACCGCAAGGAAGGCGAAAAGTTAATGAAAAAAGAGCTTGCCCACACATTTCGAGTCTTGCAGGACAAGGGGATCGCCGCCTTTTATGAAGGTGAGATCGGGGAAGCAATCATCACTGCCTTAAAAGAATCGGGCGGATTCATGGAACTCGATGACTTGAAAAATTATCAAATCACGATCGATGAACCAATGTGGGGAGAATATAAAGGATATAAGATCGCCTCATCAAGCCCGCCAAGTGCCGGGGGATTGATGGTCATCCAGATATTAAAACTGCTTGAAAGCTTTCAATTGGAGCAGTACGATCCGCGTTCATGGGAGAAATATTATTTGCTTGCTGAAGCAATGCGGATCGGGTTTTCCGACAAAGTTACTTATTTTGGTGATCCGGAATTTGTTGATATGCCGGTAAAAGGTCTGATCGATGACAGATATATTGAAGAGCGGAAAAAGCTGATTAATTTTGAACGAAGAAACGACGCCATCGATTTTGGCAACCCATGGAAATATGACAAACCCGGGAATCATCATTATGTCAGCCAGCCTGATGATATCGAAAAAAGCGAAACCACCCATTTTACGGTAACGGATCAATGGGGAAATATTGTTGCCTGTACTTCTACAGTTGAACATCCATTTGGATCGGGAATCATGGTACCGGGTTATGGATTTGTACTCAATAATGAATTAACTGACTTCGATACAGAACCAGGCGGACTTAATGAAGTGGAGCCCGGAAAGCGTCCGGTCAGCTGCAAAAGCCCGACGATTATTTTTAAGGATGGCTTACCTTTCTTGACGCTTGGATCACCGGGAGGACCAACGATCATCGGATCTGTATTCCAAACGATTATTAACGTGATCGATTTTAACATGGATTTAAAGGAAGCGATTGAAGAACCGCGCATCATGGTGACAAACGGTCCGTTGATTGAGTGGGAAAAAGGAATCAGCATGGAAAGCAAAGGGACTCTAGAATCGATGGGCTTTGAATTTGCTGATGACCCCCATGTGATTGGCAATGTCCAAGCAATCCAATTTGATCAGAAAACCGGAACCTTATATGGTGTTGCAGATTCCAGCCGCGAAGGAAAAGCAACCGGCTTGAATTAACAGTCCAGTCCTCACATTTCGATTCCTGAAAATTTTCCGTTGCAGAAATGCCGTATGTTTTGTAGGATGGAAACGGTGATGAAAGGAGAGATTGTATTGGGCAGCCCAATTGATGATAAAAATCAGCAGATTGCTTTTTTGAAACAGCGTTTAAATATGTTTATTGAAGTCCTTGATGCGATTGATCCCGGCGAGGCCGATATTGAAGATATCGACCGCCTGCTTGCCATCATGGAAGAACTGGAATCAAAGTGCCGGGAATTTAAAAACCGCGAAATTGGTTCTGAGCAAAGATAAGCTGAAAACCCCTTGCCCGAGATTGGCAAGGGGTTTCACTTTAAATAATGTTGGACTTTCGTTTTGAAAAATCAATGTTAGGATAATAGCTGTTTTTAATAAGAACATTAGGCCCGAGACATTTTACAGCTGGACAATGGCAGCTTAACTGCGAAGCAAGGTCGGATTTTAGCCAGTTGTTGTAGGCATCCACCAAGCTGTCTTCTTTTATGTTGCCAAGTGGAGGAGTGTCGCCAAAATCCGTGACAATCACATCACCTGTAAAAATGTTGACGTTTAATCGTGAACGTCCGTCGGGATCATTTCGGACAGTTACTTTTTCTTCTTTGTAAAGCCTTGTTAACAGTTTTAAATCTTCTGTGTTACTGCTGCAAGCATAAAAAGGAAGTGTCCCGAATAACATCCAAACCTGTTTATCACGGAAATCGAGCAATTGATGGATGGCATTCCGTACTTCGTCTAAAGATAAAACCTCCAAAGATGAGGCGAAATCTGAAGGGTACATTGGGTGCACCTCATGCCTCTGGCACTTCATTTCTTCGACAATCTGGCGATGAATTTTTTCAAGATGAGGCAAGGTTCGTTTATTAAGCATCGTTTCGGCAGAGACAATCACGCCTGATTCAGCTAAAGCGCGGCTATTATCAATCATTCTTTGAAAAAGAGCTTCTCTCTGCTGCACCGTCGGTTTTCTGTCCATCATCGCAAATCCGCCTTCAACAAAATCAACAACGGTTCCCCAGTTATGCGAAATATGTAGTACATCCAAGTAAGGCGCGATTTGTTCATAGCGGCTTAATTCAATCGTTAAATTTGAATTGATTTGTGTACGGACGCCTCGTTCGTGAGCATATTTTAGGAGCGGCAGCACATAGTTTTCGACCGACTTTTTTGATAGCATCGGCTCACCGCCGGTAATGCTTAGCGAACGCAGTGCAGGAATTTCGTCCAGCCTTTTTAAAAGCAGGCTGATTGGAAATCCGTTCGGATCTTTTGGCTGAAGCGTATAGCCGACCGCACAGTGCTCACAGCGCATATTGCATAACACTGTTGTGGTGAATTCAATATTGGATAATACTTGTTTTCCATGCTCCTCAACATCCATATAAGCTTCCCATGGATCAAAGAGCGGCGATATCTGTCGCTTTTCGGTTATCATTTGTCATTCTCCTCGCATAACTGCAATCCTTAGTCATTATTGAGTTAAGATGATTAGATGTCAATAGTTTTACATTAATGCGGGATTAAATCACATGGACGAGAAACTAAGGTATGCAGCACAAATTCCGACATTCGAGCTGCTCTTTCGCAAAATAATGATCGGTTTGGGAGAATTACGAGTGGATCTTGAGATTTACGAGCGGATCTTGAGATTTACGAGCGGAACTCGAGATTTATGAGCGGTACTTGAGATTTACGAGCGATTCCCAAATTTTATGAGCGAACCATCGATGATGAGAATTTCCTAATCAGAAGCAAACAAGCTGAAATCGCTTGCAGTCAATATCTTTAAATTGCCAGTTGATAGGAGTATAATGAAAAAGAAATTAAGTTGTCAAAATTCGAATTATTTCTGGTATGGGGAGCAAAGGGAAGGGGAATGGACATGAACATTGCAACGTTTCAAGAAAGTATGTACAAGCTGATCGTCGAGACATCGACAAAGCTTCCGAAGGATGTAAGACGCGCAATAAAAGCGGCAAAAGAACGGGAAAATGCGGGAACAAGATCGGCAATGAGCCTCGATACCATCGCCAATAACATTAAAATGGCCGATGACAATGTATCTCCGATTTGCCAGGATACCGGCTTGCCGACATTTAAAATAAAGACACCGGTTGGTGCCAACCAAATCGAAATGAAAAAAGCAATCCAGGCAGCAATCGCTCTCGCCACAAAGGACGGTAAATTAAGACCCAATTCAGTTGATTCCTTAACAGGGGATAATAGCGGCGATAATCTTGGTGCTGGCACCCCTGTGATTAAGTTTGAGCAATGGGAAAAAGATTATATCGATGCCCGCCTGATTTTAAAGGGCGGCGGCTGTGAAAATAAAAACATTCAATACAGTCTGCCATGCGAACTGGATGGCTTAGGGCGTGCCGGCCGGGATTTGGACGGAATCCGAAAATGCATTCTACATTCCGTTTACCAGGCGCAGGGCCAGGGCTGCAGCGCTGGATTCATCGGTGTTGGCATTGGCGGAGACCGCTCATCAGGCTATGATCTTGCCAAGGAACAATTATTTCGGTCCAATGATGACGTAAACCCAATTCCAGAGCTTCAGCAATTGGAAGAGTACATTCTGGAAAATGCCAATAAGCTAGGAATCGGTACGATGGGCTTTGGTGGCGAAACGACGCTTCTCGGTTGTAAAGTAGGTGTCATTAATCGGATACCAGCAAGCTTCTTTGTGTCAGTCGCTTATAACTGTTGGGCGTTCCGTCGTCTTGGCGTGTTGATTAATCCAGAAACCGGGGGCATTAATGAGTGGATGTACCAGGAAGGTGATTTAATCGACTTCGCGGAACAGCAGGCTGCGAGCGAAATTGCCGCGGCGTCCGAAGCTGCAAACGAAGTAATCACACTTGAAGCTCCGCTTACGGAAGAAAAAGTAAGACAGCTTAAGGTTGGCGATGTTGTCCGCATTAACGGAATGATGTACACCGGCCGCGATGCGATCCACAAGTATTTGATCGACCACGAAGCACCACGGGATTTAAATGGACAGATTATTTATCATTGCGGACCAGTTATGCTCAAAGATGATGAAGGTAAGTGGCATGTCAAAGCAGCCGGTCCGACAACGAGTATCCGCGAGGAGCCGTATCAGGGAGACATCATGAAAAAGTTCGGAATTCGTGCCGTGATTGGCAAGGGCGGAATGGGACCAAAAACGCTGGCCGCACTCAAAGAGCATGGAGGCGTTTATCTGAATGCAATTGGAGGCGCCGCCCAGTATTATGCCGACTGCATCAAGTCTGTTGAAGGGGTCGATCTAATGGAATTTGGCATCCCTGAAGCGATGTGGCACTTGAAGGTAGAAGGGTTTACTGCAGTGGTCACTATGGATTCCCATGGAAACAGTCTGCATGAAGACGTCGATAAGTCTTCACTTGAAAAGCTTACACAGTTTAAAGAGCCTGTTTTTTTGTAAAAACGATCCAAGAGGATGGCGCAAGTTGCTGTCCTCTTTTACTTTTGAAAAAAAACGGCAGTTTCCTAAACAAGCGTAAGTCTGAATGTTTTTTTTCGAAAAACAAACACTAAGGAAAACATTTGCGGAGGCTGAAAATGAAAACCAGTTTAAGAACAATTTTGATTCTGACACTCCTGCCATTGATGTTTCAAAATAGTGCAGCTGCCGAGACGGCGAACTCACCGATTCACTGGGGAATCAAAAGGGCTGCAAACGAGGTTCCGGCAGAAGCAGGCAAGCCACTCGATCAGCTGCTGGAAAGGTATGATGCTTTTTATAAAGGCGATCCCAGCAAAAAGGATATTTACCTGACTTTTGATAATGGCTATGAAAATGGCTACACGGGCCAGATTTTGGATGTATTGAAAAAAGAAAACGTACCCTCTGCCTTTTTTATAACCGGACATTATTTGAAAACCGCCCCCGACCTGGTGAAGCGCATGAGCGATGAAGGACATACGATTGGCAATCATTCTTGGCATCATCCTGATTTAACGAAGGTGAGCGACGAACGGCTCAAGGAAGAGCTTGAGACAGTAAGAAGCGCAACAGCAGAGCTGACCGGAAAAAAGCAAATGGTCTATTTGCGTCCGCCACGCGGTATTTTCAGTGAGCGGACACTCGCGCTCGCCAAACAGGAAGGCTATACACATGTTTTTTGGTCACTGGCGTTTGTTGATTGGCAAACAAACCGGCAAAAAGGGTCAGACTATGCCTACAATAATATTATGAAACAAATTCATCCTGGAGCGGTGTTGCTGTTACATACTGTGTCAAAGGATAATGCCGATGCTTTGGAAAGCGTGATAAGGGACTTGAAAAAACGCGGATATACATTTAAAAGCCTTGATGATTTAAGAATGGAAATGGTGATACAAGAAAGGATGCTTTACTAACTAAAGAACCCGATATTTTGAAACTCGCCTCAGCACCGGCGAGTTTCATTTTTTTATGAGCCTGACACGATATCGCTCATAAAAAATGCTATAATACGGGGAAACTGATAAAGGACGGATGGTTATGGAAACGTTGAAGATTGCAGGCCCGTATAATTTTGACCTTGTGCTGGACAGGCTATCGCTTGATCCATTAAATGCAGTTAACAAAGATAAGCGTGCGATCAAAGTCCCGATGGTGATAGAGCGCGAGCCAATTGTCGCAGACGTAACTGCTAGAGGCACGGTTGATGAACCTGAGTTTCATATCTCGGGCTTCGAGGATCACCATAAAGCACAAGCCATAGCGAGATTGTCTGCAATCTTTCAATGGAATACTGCTTTGAAGCAGGTTCATGAGCATTTTTTGGAAACGCGACTGAAGGATTTGTTTATGACCCACTACGGAACACCGCTTGTGCTAGATTTTGATCCATATAGCTGCTTGCTAAAATGCATAGTCCATCAACAATTGAATCTTTCTTTTGCACATACACTTACAGAACGCATGGTCAAAACCTTTGGATTTGAAAAAGACGGAGTCTGGTTTTATCCTGAGCCCGACAGGTTGGCGGCTCTCGAGACGGAGGATCTCAGAACTTTGCAATTCAGCGGTCGCAAAGCGGAATATGTGATCGGAATTGCCCGGGAAATTGTCGAAGGCAGGCTCGATTTTTCTGAAATTGAAAAGTTGCCAGATGAGGAGATTATGGCAAAGCTGATTAAGCTTCGTGGCGTCGGACCATGGACCGTGCAAAATTTCCTGCTGTTTGGACTTGGCAGGCCAAATCATTTCCCGACAGCCGACATTGGCATCCAAAACGCATTGAAAATATTGTTTGGTCTCGACCGAAAACCAACTCTTGAAGAAATGGAAGAGTATAAAATCGGCTGGGATCCTTATTTAAGCTATGCTTCGCTTTATTTATGGAGGAGCATTGAATAGTACTGGAGTTGTACATCATGAAAAATGAACAAACCGTTAAAATAAAACTGAATCAAACTTTTCCGCTGACGATTAAACGGCTCGGAATTAATGGAGAAGGCGTCGGATACTTCAAGAAACAAGTAGTATTTGTACCGGGCGCTCTCCCGGGAGAAGAAGTCGTAGTTGAGGCAACCAAGGTTCATCCGACGTTTGCTGAAGCGCGAATCAAGAAAATCCGTAAAAAGTCGGAGTACAGAGTTAAACCGGTCTGTCCCATTTACGAACAATGCGGAGGCTGCCAGCTTCAGCATTTGCACTATGACCAGCAATTAAAGGGAAAACGTGATATCGTTGTTCAATCCCTTGAACGATATACAAAACTGAAAGTTGACGAGCTTGATATTAGAGAAACGATCGGTATGGATGATCCATGGAATTACCGGAATAAAAGCCAGTTCCAGGTCGGGGAACGCGATGGCAAAGTACTTGCAGGACTGTACGGCTTAAACTCACACAAGCTAATCAATATCGAGCAGTGCGCCGTTCAGCATCCGCAAACGAACAACGCGACAGAAATCGTCAAAGGTGTCCTGCAGGATTTGAAAATCCCGATATATAATGAAAGAACCCGAAAAGGCGTCGTCCGGACAATTGTAGCCAGAGTCGGAGTGCAAACCGCTGAATTGCAGATCGTGCTCATTACCGCAACGGCCGAGATCCCCAAAAAAGATCTTGTCATCCAGGAAATTCTCAAACGGCTGCCAGATGTAAAATCGATTGTCCAGAACATCAATGGTGAAAAAACCTCGGTGATCTTCGGCAATAAAACCGAAACCTTGGCTGGCAAGGACTTCATCCAGGAAACGTTGGGAGAGCTGTCATTCGAACTGTCAGCCCGTACCTTCTTCCAACTTAATCCCGAACAAACAGTCATTCTCTATAATGAAGTGAAAACAGCGGCAGCCCTCACCGGCAAGGAAAAAATCGTTGATGCATACTGCGGAGTTGGAACAATCGGACTGTGGCTCGCGGATGGAGCGGCAGAAATCAGGGGAATGGATGTCGTCCCGGAATCGATTGAAGACGCGAAGAAGAATGCAAAGCGACATGGAGTGAACCAAGCCACTTATGTGACAGGCAAAGCAGAAGACCTCCTGCCAAAATGGCTGAAACAAGGCTGGAAACCCGATATCATCATCGTCGACCCACCACGCACCGGCTGTGACCGTCAATTTTTGCAGACAGTATTGAAAATAAAGCCGAAGAAATTAATCTATGTTTCATGCAATCCTTCTACGCTTGCCAAGGATATTGATTTCTTGGGCCAGGAATATAAAGTTGAGTACATTCAGCCTGTGGATATGTTTCCGCAGACGGCGCATGTGGAGTGCTGTACACTGCTCGTACGAAAAAATTAATAAGAAATGTTGTGAGAGCAACAGGCCCTGTTCAAATACTGGTAGGACATTAGTTTTATTTAGGATTAGTTAGGGTGAACCGTATCAAAAGTGATGTAAACAGCAAAAAGGGAATGACCAATTTGCGCGCATTCGCGGGTTTATGCTCAACTGTCCAAAAACAAGGAAAAAATCTACTTGCTTCAATAGTATTAGTTGATTGTGGTCAGTTTTCTTTCAACTGACCTAAGTAGTTACAAAAATCTTTAATGTGTTAAATTTTGTTGTATGTGAGAAATGATATAATAGAAGCAAAAGAATACGATGATACGGAGGTACTTATAAATGAAATGGAATGAAGTACGTAAACAATTTCCAAATCGTTGTGTCTTGGTTGAATCGCTAAAAGCTAAAACTGAAAATAAAGAAAGAATAATTGAAGAAATGTCCGTTATTAATGACTTTGATAATGGAAATACTGCTTGGAAAGTTTATAAAAAGTTACATGAAGAAGACCAATCACGAGAATTATACATTTTTCACACAAATAATGAAGAGATAAAAGTAATTGAGCAACCATATATAGGAATTCGAAGGAAAATATGAAAATCCAAATGATTGATCATTTACCTATTGTTTCTATAGAAATTGGCTACCATGGAAAAAAAATATTTGAACATGTGTTGCTAGATACGGGAAGTGCTTCAACGATTTTAGATACGGATATGTGTGAAGAAATAGGATTGTTGCTTGATTTGGAACATGCAGTTACACGCAAGATGTATGGGATTGGTGGAACAGAAATCTGTATCGAACAAAAAGTGGCGAGTATTTTCTTAGGCAATGTTCATTTATCAAATTTTAATGTGCAACTTGGTGATGTTAAAGATATGCATGGTTTTGATGCGATCATTGGTAATGACTTCTTTACGGCAAATAAATCGATTATTGATTTCAATCAAATGGAAGTTCGAAATAGCTAGAGTAAGGTAAAAATTGCATTGCTATATCTGCGACCAGCATACAGCCCGCGTTAAGTGTTCACTAATGGTACGTAATAAAATAAGAGTTGCGTAGTTAGTAACAGGTCCTATTTTAAATACAGATAGGGCTATTTTTATTGGCTTAATAATTTTAAACGAATCAATTAATAAATAAACAATCACATTTCAGAATTTTATAAAAACTATTGAAATTAACGTTAACGTCAATTGTATAATGGTTAATGCAGGGGGTGGGGAGGAAGCTGAAGACAATCACACAAGTAGCTGCACAGTTCGGGGTGTCAGCAAGGACGATCCGCTATTACGAGGAGTTGGGCCTCCTCAGTTCACAGCGCACGGAAGGCAACCATCGCGTCTATTCCAAAAAGGAACGTGCGAAGTTGAAGCTGATTTTTAGGGGGAAAAGGTATGGCTTTTCCCTGGAGGAGATCAAAGAGATGGTCTTGCTGTTTGACTATGACCGTACGGGGAAGGCACAGCTGGAGAGGACCATCCGTTATGGGGATCAGCGGCTTCAGGAAATCGATATGAAAATGGCCGAGCTGACAGAGATGAAAACAGAGTTATTGCAGTTGAGGGAAGAGTTTTCTAAAAGATTGAGTAAGCTGGAGGAGGAGAGCGATGAATAGTTCTACTTTATTGTTGCGCAATGCCCGTAAGTACCCTAAGACGGAAGCGATCATCAGCCCACAGGGAAATTACACGTATGCAGAGCTTAATGAACAGGTTAATCAGTTGGCATATGCCCTAACAGCGGAGGGAATCGGGCAGGGAGACCGCGTATGCCTATATATGCCGAATACACCTGAGTTTGTCATCAGTTATTTTGCTGTACAGAGAATCGGTGCGATTGTCGTTCCGGTCAACGCCAAATTCGCGCTGGATGAAGTTCAGTTTGTCATCAACCATTCCGGAGCGAAATGCCTGATTGCCCATGCCATGATCTTCCCTGTCATCGAGGCGATCACGCAGGTCGATGTAAAAATCAAAACAGGAGAGCAGATAGGTGACTGGCGGAGCATGGAAGCGTTGATGAAAAATGCTCCTCGTGCTGAAATCAAATGTACTCTTAAAGAAGAAGATCTTTCCACAATTTTATATACATCCGGGACTACTGGCGATCCGAAGGGGGTTCTATTTAGCTACTGCAATATCCTCACAGTCGCCCAAATGATTGCCGTCGAATTGGAAGTGAAGCCGGAGAGCAGGCTGCTTCTCATGATGCCGCTGACCCATTCCGCACCGCTTCATCTGTTTTTGATGGCAGGCATGGTGGTCGGTTCCACGCATGTCCTGACGCCAACATTTACACCGGAGTTATTTTTGAAAACGGTTTCAGAATCGAAGCCTACCCATTTCTTCGGAGCGCCTGTTGCCTATTTACTGACGGCTGGGTACCCGGATATCGGTAAATACGATCTGTCCTCGATGAAATGGTGGGTGTATGGCGGTGCGCCATTATCGGCCGAACAGGTCGATCTTGTTTCGAAAGCCTTTCAGACAGACAGGCTAACCTCTGTTTACGGATTGACGGAAGCGGGGCCGAGCGGTTCGATTTTGCATCCGGAAGAGCATGGCGAGAAGACCGGGAGTATCGGCAAACGGGCGCCGCTTCATACGGAGCTGCGCATCGTCGATGAAAACGGCAATGATGTCGCGGTTGGGGAGGTCGGTGAAATCGTTCTGTCCGGTGAAGGAAATATGGTGGGCTATTATAAAAACGATGAACTAACCAAGGCTACATTTTTCGGGGAATGGCTCAGGACTGGAGATCTCGCCCGCCGGGATGAAGATGGCTATCTATGGATTGTCGACCGCAAAAAAGATGTCATCATTTCAGGCGGTGTGAACATCTATCCAAAAGAAATCGAGGATGCGATTGTCAAATTCTCCGGCATCCGTGAAGTGGCCGTGATTGGTGTGCCACATCCGGAATGGGGAGAAACGGTCACCGCTTTTTTTGCCGCTGCCGATCCGATTCATGCCGAAGAATTAAAGCTGTTCTTAAGCAAGTATCTTGCCAAATTCAAAATTCCGCGCGAATTTGAGCAGGTAGAAATGCTGCCGAGGAATGCCTCCGGAAAAATACTGAAGACAGCCTTAAAAAATAAGGTGGTGCAGCAATGAAAGTATTAAAAGAGCCGGTGGCAAAGAGTCTATACGCCGATAATTTTTTCGCAGGGGATGAAACGCTTCTGAAAATCCTTAAGCAGCATCTGCCAGCAGAGTTTTATGAGTATGCTGTCGGGCATTTGACACAATACGGGCAAAAATGCGCGAATGAAATCGATCTGCGGGCGAAACACACCGACCGTGAAGGCCAGCCGGTGCTCAATCGCTATGACAAATACGGCGAAGAAGTGTCGGAAGTATGGGTGAATGAAGGCTATGAGAAAACAGCAGTCGAGTCATACGGAACTGGCATGGTCGGGTATGTTCATAAGGAGATCCCTGAGCTCGGCGAGAAAGGCAATTATGTATATAGCTATGCATTAGGTTATCTTGTATCCCAGACGGACCCCGGCTTCTATTGTCCGGTCACCCTGACGATGGCAACAGCCTATCTGCTCGATCACTATGCAAGTGACGAGTTAAAGAAAAGATTTTTGCCGCATGTTTGTGCAACAGGCGATGACGAGTTATATGAAGGGGCAACCTTTCTGACCGAACGGCAGGGAGGCTCCGATGTCGGCGCCAATGTTGTCAAGGCAGTGAAGGACGGTGAGGATTACCGGCTGTACGGGGAAAAGTACTTTGCTTCGAATGCCGGCCGGTGCGGTGTGGCGATGGTGCTGGCCAGACGGGAAGGTGCCCCGGAAGGAACGAAGGGCTTGACACTGTTTGCTGTCCCTTGGAAGGGTGAAGACGGAAAACTGAATGGGCTCCGCATCCGGCGCCTTAAAGATAAGCTTGGCGTGCGGGCTGTTCCGTCCGGTGAAGTGGAGTTCGACGGGGCGAAGGCCTATGTTGTCGGCGACGAGACGAGGGGATTCTATTACATGATGGAGGCACTGAATCTATCAAGAATCTGCAACGCGGTCGCATCCATCGGCATCATGAAACGGGCCTATCACGAGGCAAAACAGTATGCCAGTGCCCGTCATGCATTTGGAAACAGCCTGCTGAAATACCCAATGGTCAAACAGACCCTATCGAAGCTGCAGGCCAAGCTGCAGGTTGAAGTTGCCGCTGTATTTGACTTGATCGCACTTTATGACAAGGTGACATCCGGTACGGCAAGTGACGCTGAAGTGTTGCTACATCGCCTGTACATCGCGATATTGAAAAAGGAAACAGCGGAAACGGCGATTCATTTCGCCCATGAATCGATAGAAATGCATGGCGGAAACGGCTATATCGAGGATTTCGTCACGCCAAGGCTTTTGCGCGATGCCCAAGTACTGACCGTGTGGGAAGGCACCGCCAATATTTTGGCCCATGAGCTGATCCGCCTCGTCAATAAGTTTTCTGTCCACAAACTGTTTATCGATGTGATGCACGGCCGCCTGGGCACCATCAAGCAAACGGAGCTCGTTATATTTGCAGAGGAAAAGCTGCATGAAATTGCCGGCGAGCTCGGGGTGTATGCGGCATCCGACCGCGTTACCCAGGAACTGGGGGCGAAACCGCTCATGCAAAAGCTTGCTTATCTGTATGAAATGGTTGTCGCACTTGAATGGGCCGACAAATATGGAAGCCCCTACACAGCCATCGCCGAAGTATATGCAGAAACCACCTGGAACACAGCTCCGTTTGGCAGGATACCGAAGGCAGTGGTTCTGGCGGATGAAATCATTTAAACAGCTTGGAGTTTTTCCAAGATGTAATTTCCATAGCAGAGTTTCTTATTAACCGCTGCTGATTAATATTTTTCCACTTTCCAAAAAGTTTTGCTCATTTCGTATTTGAATACGTTGACGTTTTGTTTTAACAAACTGAAAGACGGCAGAGAGTTAGTGCTCCTGCCGTCTAATAATATTTGATTTCGATTCTATCCAAAGCCGTGCCTCTTCAAGCTGATCCTTTCCAGAATGCTTTGCCTCAATTCCCGGCAAATAACTTCCTAGCATTGTTAATGCCGCCAGCCAGCCTTTTTCACTTACCACAGTGAATTTGTTAAACTGTCGCCAGCGTTTTGCATCAAATTTTACCCCGTCGATGACACCTTTTATCGTAGAACCGTCTATATCATGAATAATCGCGAGGATGTTGAATTTTTGGTTGTCTGCAAAGTGGGCTTTTACATAGTTATCCAGCTTTTCTGCGTCTTCTTTTGTGGCCTTTCCATCGAATTTCAGAGTAATCGTTGATGTATTATTGTTGGGCAGAAATGTGATCATTATGACTCTCTCCTATATTCTTGTTTTATCCACATACCCGGTTAGATTCCGTTAAAACAATAAGGGGCTCTAGCTCCTATGTTAAAAAGTAGCTGGGGTCCAGGTTGTGCAGGAGTACAGCGGATGATACATACCCAGAGAAGACAACAAAATATAATGAGTTTGCGGGAATTTTATTGCTTTAGAATTGGAAACGCTGTATTTTTGAATAAGTAATCTAACTGGAATTAGAAAAGGTAGTGATCAGAGTGGACACAACAACTGAGCAATCGAAGGATAATTGGAAAAAGAATATTATTCTCTTTTTAAGCAGTCAGACGATATCGCTTTTCGGTTCGTCTTTAGTTCAATACGCGATCATGTGGTATATAACGCTTACTACAGAGTCGGGTGTGATGATGACTTTGTATATCATTTGCGGTTTCATCCCTACTTTCATTTTATCTCCAATGGCCGGGGTATGGGCGGATCGCTACAACCGAAAAATACTGATTATTTTAGCAGATTCTTTGATTGCGATTGCAACACTGATACTCGCAATTGTATTCTTAATGGGCTATGATGCGATTTGGCTTCTTTTTGTCATGGCTGCGATTCGCGCAATCGGAACAGGAATTCAATTCCCGGCTGTCGGTGCTATTTTGCCGCAAATAGTGCCGAAGGATAAGCTGACAAAGATAAACGGTATAAACGGAAGTATTCAAGCAATCATCATGTTTGTGTCACCCTTGGTTAGTGCAGCCCTATTGTCAATGGCATCCATTGAAGTGATATTCTTTATTGATGTTGTTACCGCAGCAATCGCTATCATGACGCTGCTTATGTTTTTTAGGATTCCGATGCATAGGAAGGCAAACGAAAAACAAACAACCAGCTATTTCAATGACTTAAAAGAAGGCTTAAAATACATAAGTAATAACGATTTTTTAAAAAAATTCTTTCTATTTTTCGCTTTTTTCTTTGTCTTGATGGCGCCTGCTGCATTTTTAACGCCACTGCAAGTTACACGCAGCTTCGGTGATGATGTTTGGCGGTTATCAGCTATCGAAATCGCTTTTTCGGTGGGTATGATGGCAGGTGGAGGAATTATCGCCTCTTGGGGAGGCTTTCACAACAAAGTTCATACGATGACATTTGCAAGTCTTTTAATGGGAGTTTGTACGTTTGCACTGGGGATTGTTCCTGTCTTTTGGGCTTATTTAATTTTCATGGCTGTATTCGGAGTTGCGATGCCAATTTTTAATACCCCAACAATGGTATTAGTGCAGGAGAAAGTAGATGAAAATTATTTAGGTAGAATTTTTGGTGTGTTTGGGATGATCTCTACTTCGATGATGCCGATGGGTATGCTCATTTTCGGTCCAATTGCAGATGTGATCGAAATAGAATGGCTACTTATCGGAACTGGTTTACTGATTCTTATTCTCGCCATTTTCTTAGGGCGAAACAAAGTATTAATAGAAACGGGAAAGCCAGAATCGAAGGAACCTGCAAATTAGGAGAGAGAACATCCCTTACTTTATAAGATTCAACTTATTTGCGTGCCTATAAGTTCATTAACAAGTGGGCGCATTTTCTGCAATAAGTTAAGATGCTTTTTTTATTATCGAAGCAGGTAGTAATTTTAAAGGTCATATGTGACGAAGGAATGATAACATTTACGCAACTAAAAGGTACTGTTCAATAGCTTGGTGTGCTGCAACCAAATTTGCCTAAAGGAAAGGGGGAGCCGGCAAATCTTACACCAGAGAAAAGTTCCTATTCAAATGAAAAGGAGCTTTTCTTATTTAAGAATCTGTTCAAAATTTTGGAGAATATCCTTAACGATCCAATGTAATAAGCATCTAACTCAATCACCTCAACGTGATAATAGAAAGAATCATATATGTTCAACTCTCTCTGTGAGATTTTTTTTTGCAGGTATGAACGATCAAGCCTCAAGAAGCCGTTTTATATCGCTTTTAGGTGGCAGGCCGAACATTCGAGAATATTCACGACTAAATTGGGAAGGACTTTCATAACCAACCTGGAACCCGGCATTTGCAGCGTCCATCTGCCCTGAAAGCATGAGCCGGCGAGCCTCTTGTAATCTTAATTGTTTTTGATATTGTAAAGGGCTCATTCTTGTCACTTGTTTAAAGTGATGATGTAGTGATGATGAGCTCATGTTTGCTGTCAAAACTAGTTCTTCCATGCGTAAAGGCTTTGTAAAATCCCGCTTAATTTGATCAATTACTTTAGCGATACGGTGTGCATGACTGCCGATCATTGCCATCTGTTTTATAGAATCACCCTGTTCATCTTGCAAGATACGATAAAGAATCTCACGAATTACCAAAGGTGCAATCACGGGGATATCCTGTGGTGTATCTAATAGACGAACAAGTCTGAGCACGGCATCAAGAAGAGATGAATTCGTTTTACTTACAAACAAGCCTCGTTGTGAATCTCTGATTTTGCTTAATGTTTGATCGGACCCACTAATAATGTCGAAAACTTGCTTCGGATCAAAATCCAATCGAAGGCACAAGTAAGGAAACTCCGGCGTTGCATGGATGATGGTTCCTGATATCGGAAGATCAACTGACACAACGAGATAATGAGAAGGATCATACTGATAGGAGTCTTGTGCAATAATCACCAATTTTGCTCCTTGAGCGACAATACATAAGGCCGGTTCATGGATTGAATGAATTGGCTCTGATGCATCGGACGCACGAATGAAATGCAATGAAGGAATGGCAGTTGAGTAAACACCATCCTCTCCTGAAAATCGTTCAATCCGAAGTGCCAATTCCTTTTGCATCTCCATTACCTGATAATCCATGTTCTTTTCTTCTTCCATCGTATTTACTGCCTCCTCCCGAAAATGTAAGACTACCTTTAACAAATTACGGCTCTTGCCCAATTAGCTCAATTCTATTCAAATTTGGAGGATTAGGCAATAATTATCCACTAATTGACTACCTCCAGAGATCCCATTTGTTCAATAATGAATCTGACCCCAAAAATAATAAGTAGGGAGGATGAATAATAATTTGGGAAAAGAACATGGATGTCTTTACTAATCATTTCAATCCTTTTATTTATTCTCAGATCTTTTGTTAGATCAGAAGTTTGTGAAGAAGATGAGTGTATCTATCATCGAAAACGTTGGGAAACAAAACAATACGCAATAGGAGAGAAGATAATGGAGAAACAAACACACAACGAGCAGCATTCATATGTTGGCATGTGGGTCACTAATGACGGGTACATCCGCCATGAACTGCTATCTAACGGTCGTTACGATGAAGCTCGCGGCAATAGAAAAAGTGCTTATCAAGGCCGTTATACAATTACCGGCGATCATATTGAATATGTAGATGATACTGGCTTTACAGCTGATGGTGATTTCAGAGAGGGAGTTCTCTATCACGCCGGAATGATTCTTTATCGAGAAGAAAAAAAGTAACTCGCAGCGAGGAGGAGAAAGATGTCTAGCGTTATAGGGAAAGTTGTCTTAATTACCGGCGCAAGCAGCGGTATCGGTGAAGCAACTGCACGTAATCTCGCTAAAAACGGTGCCCATGTTTTATTGGGTGCCAGGCGCACGGATAAGCTGGAGATGCTTGCATCTGCAATTCGTTCAGAAGGCGGTTCAGTCGATTATCGCGCACTGGATGTCACCAAAAGAGATGAAATGGAAGAGTTCATCAGCTATGCTGAAAACACATTTGGACGAGTCGATGTGATTGTAAATAACGCAGGTGTGATGCCTCTTTCGAAACTTGAAGCTCTGAAGGTTGACGAATGGGACCGTATGATCGACGTAAATATTCGTGGTGTTCTTCACGGTATCGCGGCAGGGCTTCCAATAATGAAAAACCAGGGCTTTGGTCAGTTCATTAATATCTCTTCGATTGGCGGACACGTTGTTTCACCTACTGCCGCTGTTTATTGTGCTACTAAATTTGCTGTCCGGGCTATTTCTGAAGGGCTGCGTATGGAAGTTGGCAATGACATTCGCGTAACCGTTATCTCACCTGGAGTAACCGAATCAGAACTCGCTGACAGTATTTCGGATGAAGAGGCGCGTCAAGTGATGAGAGAATATCGGAGGTTTGCGCTTTCGCCAAATGCTATTGCGAGGGCGATCCTGTTTGCTATTGAGCAACCAGCCGACGTCGATGTGAATGAAGTCATTGTACGACCAACCGCGAGTCTAAATTAACGTTGTGGAGTGCAAAATTGACAAATTTATGTAAACTAACATACTAATTATGCAATACTACAGTTGAGAGGCAATTTGCTTCAAGCACGACCAGCGTTCGTTATGCCATATAGTACACCGCACATTTTTTATGACTAAAAAAAGGGCGCCTCATACTTAATCAAGTTGAGGCGCCCTTTGAAACTGAGGCTACATATAGTTTCAGTTTTTATAAAACTCGCACTTTATTAATATTGCTTGTTCACGCTTCTAATTTGACACTGTTCAATTTGTCATTATTTTTCTTGATTATCATATAAACCGGCACTCCAATTAATACAATACCGATAGAAAAAAGCGAATCCACTGGGCTGCTGATCAGTGTGCTTCCGACAATATACACTGCACCGATAATAGCGATAATCGGCGTGATCGGGTAAAAAGGCACCTTGTATCCTTGATAATTCCCGTTGTCTTTTTTACGGAGCAAGAATACGGCATAAAAAGCCAAACCGTAAAATAAAAACACGGTGAAAATAGCAATATTAGATAGTCGGTCAGCGTTGCCTGTCAGCATGAATAAAACCGTAAGGGCCAACTGAAACACTGTCGCATTGACAGGTGTTTTGAATTTCGGATGAACCTGAGACAATGATTTAGCACCTGGAAATAACCCGCTTTCAGCCATGGCAAAAGGTATTCTAGGAAAAGTCAGGATCTTTCCATTTAAACAGCCAAAAATCGAAATGAGAATTCCAATCGCAATCAGCTTGCCGCCTAGTCCACCGAACAGGATCGTCGCAGCTTCATTTGCAGCGTTTGGCCCAAGCTTCACAATTTCTGATGCAGGCAAAACATGCAGCATTGCAATATTGATCGATAAGTAAGCTATCATAACAATCAAAATCCCGCCAATGATCGCTCTTGGAAGTGTTTTAGCAGGATTTTTCATTTCTCCGGCAATAAACCCCACATTCATCCAACCATCATATGCCCAAAGGGTTGCCAGAATGGCCGCTCCCATATTAATCGTACCAGCAGTGCCGCTGTCCATATTAAAGATGGTTACTTCGCCCTGAGCAATACCGAAAACAGCGATAAGAATAACAGGAATTAGCTTTGCGACTGTTGAAAGCGCCTGGATAAAGCCACCATACTGAGTTCCCAGCAAATTAATAATACCAAGAAATACAACAGCGATAATTCCTATGACTGTTGAGCGACTTTCTGAAAATCCGAAGAAATTGGCAGCGAGTACACCAAAGTACAAACCAAGCGCGCCCATGAGTGCCGGACCGTATACGAGCGTCTGTACCCAACCGCATAAAAATCCCCAAAGTTTCCCATATACTTCTTCAAGATAAGCAAATAATCCGCCTGTTCTGGGGATTTTAACACTAACTTCTGCAATCGTTAATCCACTTGCCAACGTAATGATACCGCCAATAAGCCAGGCCAAAAGGGCCAGCGTGGAATCGCCGGTTGAGGACAATACGACTCCGGGCTTCATGAAAATTCCCGAACCAATAACGGTACCAACGACTAAGGAGGTAGAAACAAAAAAGCCTATATTTTTCTTTAACTGAGCATGATTTTCCAATGTCCATCCCTCATGTACAATTGTATTTTTTATATTATACGAATTATACCACAGATATTTTTCTAGAATAGTTATTAGAAAATTAGAACTTTAATTGAGTAAAGGATTGTACAATATTTGCATGTGCATTTTGACTAAATGGTGCAGATTGACTGACCTCGCCGCTACCAGCGTGGAGAGTATAAATTCCTGCAGTACACTAAAATATCCCGAAATGTCTTTATACCAAGGTTATTGAGGGTTTTGTTAATTTTGATATGAACAGACCGGATTAATCAGTTCCTGCTCCAGTGTAATGAAAGTTGCTGCTAAATGCTGCAAATATGAAAAATTTAAAGGATATTTATAAATTCAAAAAGCACTGAAGAGGATTTAAACATTATTGTTGTAATATTTGTTGCTTGCTTTTATTTTAAACCCGGAATTGTCTTATCCACGTATTTGGCATAGGGGTGTATAAACTATATACACTAACTCTTATTATTATTTAAAACTTATTGCAACATGTGAGTATTATTTAAAAATGTTTTTTTCCAGCTCAGGAGTATTCTTTCCCAATGTTCGGGTATATAATATTAAAAAGTTTCATTTGTTTCGTTTTTCTTTCTTTTGTTTCGAAACAAAATACCTTATAATGGAGACGAGAGGAGTGGATGAAGAAATGGCTATAGAAATGGCGTCGATTTATGAAAAAATCAGAAATGTTGCCAATCAAATTGATAATGCTCCAATTAGTGATAAAGCAAAACAATATGTACAACTTCTCCGTTATTCAATTGAGCTGGAAAAGCAGAAAGAAAAAGCTTATCTGGAATTAAATGAAAATGAAAAAGAAGAAGCACAAAGTATTCTAAAGGAAATCCTGGCACCAGAGCTGCCAAAGTATCTGCCTGTTTCGGAAGTATCCATGATGCTAAACGTGTCTCCGCAGATGGTAAGAAGATATTGTGCCGAAGGAAAGATACTAGGAAAACGGCGACATCAAGACAGTGGTAAATGGCTTATTCCAACGGAACAGTTTCTAACAAAACCCGAATTTGTTGAATATATTCAAAAGAAAGAAGTCAATCGCATCAAGTCAATTAAAGCAGCGCAACTGATGCTCCAAATGATTGATGAAGATGAAGAAGATGATGAGGGTTTTAGTCAGATATGGGATTAATAGCACAAAAAAGATATATGTTAGATACAAATGTTTTTAGATATAAGATTGACACTAGTTCTCAACACAAAATGGAAGCGAAGCATTTCTGGAGAATGGCATTACAAGAATTAATGGACAACGAAGCAGAAATCTTTACTCCCGCTGAAGTGTTTCGAGAGCTAGATGTTCAATCTTATACGATGAAACCAGAAGAACTAACTCGAATTGAGGCGTTAAAAAAGAACCTTGTAGTGAAACCAGATTCTACAAGTATTTCGGCGGAGGATTTGATTCGAAGAATAAGTGCTTATATTCGGTCAAAATATAAACCATATTTAGATGTAATTAATCGCGGAGTTGACTACCCATCAGTTTCCGATTCAAGAATCTTACTGAGTGCGTGGGAGCATAACTGCGTCATGGTAACAGCCAATATAAGAGAATTTATGCTGTACCTCTTTTATTTTCAGCCAATGAAGACAGGCTCTTCGACTTACTTACCATGCAGTATATCAAGATTGATCCTATTGCGCATGAATTGATACATAAGGACTCAATATTCACAAATATGAAAAATGAATTAAATAGACTCTACAGTATGTGAAGCCTAATCAGTCGGATTAGGTTTTTATTTATGTCAGGTGTTCCCTCACTTAGTTTTTCTTTTTTCTAATCTATTTTTCTATTACAGTAATCCAGCAACGGCTTTAGACTGAAATAGTCCAAAGCTTCATTCGGTGAAATGAACGATTTTATGAATAAAAGGTTAAATAGCCGGCAATCATCGCCAAAACCATTATCTGACAAAGAAAAAGCGCAGGAGCTTTTATTTGAGGCTTATGAATCGACAGGAAATAAGCGAAAGCAGCTCGTAGAAAAAGCATTAAAATTATACCCAAACAGTCCGGATGCTTATAATATTTTAGCAGAGTATGAAAAGAACCCCGAAGACAGAAGAAGCTTTACTTAATGGCCATCGAAGCTGGAGAAAAAGAACTCGGGCAAGCATTTTTCAAGGAAAACCAAGGCGATTTTTGGGGCATAGTAAACACGCGTCCATATATGCGGGCAAAATATAACTATGCACTGCTTTTACATGGAATGGGAATTCTTAAAGAAGCGATTGAGCAATATGAGGAACTTTTGGAATTGAATGATATGGATAACCAGGGAGTTCGCTATCAACTATTTGTTGCTTATGTACAAAACGGTTTGCTTCAAAAAGCGGAATCTGTATTAAAACAATATAACGAAGATATAACAGCACATGGATTGTACAACAAGTTACTCATTGAATACCTGCAAAACGGGCCATCACAAAAGGCCAAGAAACAATTAAAAAAGGCAAAGGACAGTAACCCATATGTCATCGATTACTTAATACAAAAAAAGAAACTTCCCCGATCTAGCCCGGCTGCATATGGGTTAGGTGATGAATCCGAGGCTATTGTTTATGCGGAGCAGCATTTACATCTGTGGAGAGATAATGTTGAGCTGATTGAATGGTTGAAGGAGTCCAGGTAACAGTTGTTTAGTTGAGCTATTCAAAAACGAGATAAAACTTCGAATCAATCCCACACTAACTAGGACAGTTGCTGATTATGTGTCTCCTGATAATATCGCACATACCTGGGGAAATGATCAGATACAAGGAACACATTAGCAAAAAGGTAGCGCTCGGAAACTTGTTGCCCAACCGGAGCGCTATCAACAAGTATAAAAAAGGGGGAGTTGGATTATGACTCCAACTACGCTAAATATATCACTTTTGTGCGAATTTTAGGGTCGATTTTTGAAAATTAGATGTTGGGAAAATTTTAGCGAGACACAATGATAGAAGGGTTAGATTAGCAATGGTCAAGTAATAGGAAGGTAAAGCCGCATTCTTGATTGAAACATACGGCTTTTTTATCGACGTTTCTAATTACTTTTTCTGAATCAGGCCAAAACGAAGTTCGACAGGATCAACCAGGTTATGCAGATGAAACTCATTAAAATTCATTTCTCACGGACAATCATAGCACCATTGTCTTTGACCATAACAATATTCATCATTTGAACTGAACTTAAATTGAAACCGGGTATCTCAGTCGTGCATCGTTTACACAGCATGAACTGCTAACTTTTGCACTACAGGAATTTAGGGTTGATTTTTTTCTTTTCTCCGCTAAGGTGCCTCGTAAATTGAACATTTTTTATACTGATC
Organism: Bacillus sp. V33-4; assembly: GCF_002860225.1. Classification (NCBI taxonomy): domain Bacteria; kingdom Bacillati; phylum Bacillota; class Bacilli; order Caryophanales; family Bacillaceae; genus Bacillus; species Bacillus sp. V33-4. The sequence continues at coordinate 35,477 of NZ_PGVC01000013.1, read as the reverse complement.
TGTTTTTGTCAGGTTATAGGTTTCTTTTTCATTACTATCCAATCTCTCATCTTCCCTTGCATCTAGGGTTGAATTTAATGTTTATTTCCGTTTTCTCACTATAGTACGCCAACTCACCAATATTAGGAAGAAAGCATATGAATAGGTAAATGACAAAAGGGGATGTTTTTCTGCATTACCACGAATACAATCAATCGTACCCTCAAAATCAAATGAACCGACAACAGTATGAGTACCCTCTAGTTGATGTCAGTACCTTCACTCATTCAGTAACTGCGTTTCAAAAAATTGCCAATGAGGCCAGTGCCATCCTCCAAAAATTAGCTGACCGAAGATTTGCTCACAGTTTAATGGCAGCAGCTCAGGTTGGAAATCAGTCGGAAGTAGATCGTTTAATTAAATCGATAGGAACAACCACGCCTGTAACAACCACTTATACCCCAACAGGAGTTTTATTGACTATTCATGCTCAAGCTCAGGGTTCACAATGTTGTACTTTGACGATGTTTCTTAAATGGGGACAATAAAACGGAATCGTTCGTACTGCGAACGATTTTTTAGTGTTCTCTTTTCTATTTAATAGAAGGGAACCCCGGTTTTTTAACTACGAGTATTGTTTGGACTACTAGATTTTAAGTAAAGACTCTTTGACGTAGTGTGGTAATATCAAGGTTAACGCGGTGAAAACTGCAGAGTTCATGTTAGAGAGAGAAGCCATCAATTCACAAAAAGGGATGAAATAAAAGAATTTATGATGAAAGCGGTGAAAGACCACAATATGAATATTGATGCGGTTTTTAAGGAACTCCCTGTTTTAAAGTCAGATGATCATCCTGAAAAAAATTGAAGAGAACGATCTTGAAGAAGTGTTTGCAATTTATAATAATCACCGAGTATTTGAATACACTGCGGGATCATACCTAAGCACAATAAGGAAACTGTGAAAAAAATGATCGGACATTTTAGAGCATATACATTATTCTAGAAGAAGAATATGTAAAGTGAACAACACTACGATATTTCTTCAAAAAAAAACTAACAGGATGGTTCCGTTTTATAATTACGAAAGGTCTGACTATAACAAAGACGAGCCATCATTGATGAGAAAGTACATACAATCTCCTCAATTTAACTATTTTTAGAGTCTTCAACGAATGTTAATGGGTATTTCAAGCATCAAAAGGAAGGTTGGTTTGCATCTCGATAGTTGAAGGGTAAACGGTCGACGGCTACATTAATCGGAAAAATAATTTCCCAAGAATTATATAAGTAACAGGAGTGGTTGGACATGTTTGTAGCAGGGCAAAGAGAAATGCAGCAGATCGATCAGTATACAATCGAAAAGATTGGGTTACCGGGCGTTGTTTTAATGGAAAATGCCGGAGCGAAAGTTGTCGAGGAAATCCTTGCAAGTTCTCCTTGTCAAAATCCGAGGGTCGTCGTACTTTCTGGTGGCGGAAATAATGGTGGCGACGGTTTTGTGATTGCGCGCAGGCTGTTTGATTTAGGTTGCAAACCTCTTCTATGTTTGTTAGTAAATCCTGATCGTATCAAAGGGGATGCGAAATCCCATTTAGACGTGTACATCAACCGGGGTTTTCCGATTTTCCATCTTGAAGAAAATACTTTAGTAGCATTGCAGAATGAATTGAATCAGGCAGACATTATCATTGATGCAATGTTAGGAACTGGTGTGAACGGTCCTGTCAGAGAACCTTTTAAACAAGTGATTTCGATGGTAAATGCATACGAAGGGAACAAATTGGTCATTGCTGTTGATATACCATCGGGGGTCAGCAGCGATAATGGGAAAGTGGAAGGAGTGGCCATAAAAGCGGTAAAGACTATTACCTTTGTGTTTCCGAAAAAAGGCTTTTTCTTAAATGACGGTCCAAAGTATGTCGGAGAGTGGAAGGCAGTTGACATTTCCGTTCCACATTCGGTTGCGGAGGATTTGGGACTTTTGATGCCTAAACTGATAACCGAACCACTTGTGAAGACTTCTGTGCCGATACGCCCGCAACATGGTCATAAGGGAACTTTCGGTCATGCCCTTGTTCTCGGCGGATCTCGTCAGTTTGTCGGAGCTCCCATTTTCGCAGCAAAGGCGGCATTGCATTCCGGAGCAGGATTGGTAACGTTAGCTGTTCCTGAAAATATTTATCCAATGGCAGCTGCCCAAAACCCCGAGTCCTTATTTTTACCATTATCCGACAAAGACGGCCATTTTTCAGAAAAAGCGATCGATGAAATCTCACCCAATCTTCATCAATTTGACAGTGTGGCAATTGGACCTGGAATGAGCAGATTTGTTGGTGGTGAAGAGTGGATAAGATCTTTAATAACTGCTCTAGAGAATCAGTCGGTTGTCATAGATGCTGATGCTCTCTATTTACTCAGAAATGAGCTCGATATGATACGGCAGTATAAGGGAAACGTGATTTTTACCCCCCACCCTGGCGAAATGGCCCGTTTATTAGATAAAACGGTACAAGAAGTGGAAGACAACCGGATTGAAACGGCTACTACCTTTGCAAAAAAATATCATGTGTATCTACTTTTGAAAGGACATCGTTCCGTTATTGCTACTCCAGACGGAGATGTTTACATAAACCCGCATGGCCATGATGCTCTTGGAAAAGGCGGAAGCGGTGATGTGCTGACGGGTCTTATCACCTCTTTTCTTGCCCAGGGAGTGTCACCTTTGGATGCCCTAATTGCGGCAAGCTACTTACATGCAAAAGCGGCGGAACAAAAAGCAAAATCTTTATCCCACTACGGCGTGATGCCTCTGGATATTATGGATGGGGTCAGGGAGCAGCTAAATCAGATAACATGAGAATCGAAAAAAGGTTGAGGCTACCAGCTAGATAAACATAGTAATACTTATTGCTTTGGCACTCACCGATTATAAATGCTAAACTTAAGGTATCAAATGTTGCTATAATAGAAACAAAGTGTAAAATAATAATTTCCGCTTAATTTTCATATCAAATTACCGATAATTAGTAGTATGTAAGTTAATGCCAGTTGGTGTAGTTGTGGAAATGGAGAGATAACATCAATGATGAACAAAATTGATTCTTTAAATGGCCTTATGTCGATGGTACATATCATCAAAGCAGCTGTGCCCGCTGACTTGTCGATCGCCATATGTGATTTAGAAAAATTTATTGCATATTTTCCCGGTGAGACGATAAATCTAAATATTCAAGTAAACCAACCTTTAAATCCGCAAGAACCGCTCTCTGTAGCATTAAGGGAAAATAAATCGTTAAGGTCTGATGTACCTGCCGATTTCTATGGTTTTGAATTTACAGGTACCGCTACACCTCTACACGATCCAAGCGGGAAGGTTATCGGTGGAATTGCCGTACAAATACGCAGGCAAACTGAATTACGATCGATCGCCGACCAAATTTCGATTTCACTAACCCAAGCAAATGAACAAATCAACAGCATTGCGAATGGATCGAATTCATTGGCAGAATTTTCGCAAGAGCTCCTTACTCAATCTCATCAGGCCGGGGAAGATGTAAACAGAACTACGGAAGTACTTTCAATCATAAAACGTGTTGCTGACCAGACAAATTTGCTCGGGTTGAATGCTGCAATAGAGGCAGCACGCGCCGGGGAAAAAGGAAAGGGATTTGAAGTCGTAGCTAATGAGATTCGAAAGTTTTCAAAGGAAACAGTAGCTTCAACTGCAAAAATCAATGACACAATGGATCAAATCAAGAAGGCTACGAATTTAATAGGTGTATCAATCGAAAAAATAGCTGGTATCGGTCAAGAACAGGCTGCTTCTATCCAGCACACCTCAACATTTATTGAGGAAATTCAAGAAATGTCTAAAAGACTCAACCAGTTTGCGAATAAACTGTAAAACTATTAATCACCCTTACAATAGGTCAAACAAAATTTTACTTTCAAGTTTGAAATTTGATTTGGAAAAACGTACTCAAAAAAGTATCATTATTATAGCTCTCGATCAAGATGGATAGACACTCGGTGATAGAGTGTCTTTTTCAATTATTATAATGTGGATATAATGTAAGAACCATAGCGCGTGAATAGGGGGTGAATCGGTGAAAGAAGAATATTATGATAAATTGCTGAACATAAAAACAACAGGCGACCAGAAGGGATTCAATCAGTCACTGCATTATCATCGTTATGAACCAACGCCGTATAGTGCACTCGAAGCATTATTTAATGAATATGAATTAAAAAGCAGTGACCGCCTGGTTGACTTTGGGTGCGGAAAAGGGCGGTTAAATTTTTATGTGAATTATTTGTATAATACGACTGTTGTAGGGATTGAAATGAATGAAACTTTTTTTCAAGAAGCGGTTGCAAATCAACATAGTTATTTGAAGAAAAACAAAAGCAGAAAAAATAAAATTCATTTTCATCGTTGTCTTGCGGAAGATTATCAGATTAATCCGTCCGACAATCGCTTTTATTTTTTTAATCCCTTTTCCATACAAGTTTTTAGGAATATAATTACCAATATATTGCTTTCTGCTGAAAAATCGGCACGGAAGATAGAGGTGCTGCTATATTATCCATCGGCAGATTATATATATTTCTTAGAAAATCACACCCATTTTGAATTAAAAGAGGAAGTCAAATTGCAGAAATTATATGCGCATAATTCGCACGAGAGATTTTTGGTCTACCGATTGGCATATTAATTTATCAAACCCACCAGAACACCTGTGACTTCAATCTTGAGATGAATGACGGGTGCTTTCTTTTGGCTTGCAAATATGGAACCTATGCTTTTTGTCACCGTTAGTCTATGGAAAACCAAGATGTAATGTTTGTTTCCCTTCATTTCGAAACTACGCGCTGTTGGAAAGGATAGCGACGCAGCGCTACAGTTAATAAGATAAAACTTAAGATAACAATAATTAAATCATCCTTTAACCTCATAAAAAAAGGGTGTTTTTTTGTTTTTTTTTAATCATAATGAAGGAGAAGGCCATTACTTCAAAGTGAAGTGAGGGTGCCTATGAGTCGCGTTTTTGTTCGGTGTGATAAATATAGAGTTTTCATCAACATTCCTTAGTAATAGTAATAGAGACAAATGTTCGAGGATTGTGCAACGGAAGGGTAGTGGGAAGATGATAAAAACAGTTACCGTCAAAGGAATCACAATCGGGGAAGGTGCTCCAAAGATCTGCGTGCCGATGGTGGGGGAAACGTTATCGCAATTAATGGAAGAAGCCGAATCACTCTCAACTCTTGATTTGGATGTAGTCGAATGGCGGGTCGATTTTTTTGAAGACGTTGAAGATATTGATAAAGTAACATCCGCACTTAGAAAAATCCGTGCGATTTTACCGAAAACACCGCTGATATTTACATTTCGCAGTGCTAAAGAAGGCGGTGAAAAAGAGGTCAGCTCAGCTTTTTACCAGGATTTAAACAAAGCTGTTGTCAAAACAGGACTGGTTGATATTATCGACGTGGAGCTGTTCAATGATGAAAAAGATATCAAAATATTGATTGATGCGGCCCATACCAACAATACGTACACGATTATTTCCAATCATGACTTTGATAAGACACCGCCAAAAGAAGAAATTGTCTCAAGGTTGCGCAAAGCTCAACAATTGGGTGGCGACCTCCCTAAAATTGCTGTGATGCCAACCAGTCCAGCTGATGTGCTTGTTCTGCTTGAGGCAACCTATACGATGACAGAAAAGTATGCAGACCGTCCGATCATTACGATGTCGATGGCAGGACAAGGTGTAATCAGCCGCTTGGCAGGTGAAGTTTTCGGCTCAGCAATGACATTTGGAGCAGCAAAGAAAGCTTCGGCACCAGGCCAGGTCGCCGTTTCAGAGCTAAGAAATGTATTATCCCTATTGCATTCAAATTTATAATGAATGAAGGCATTTGCACCTGAAGAGCAGGTGTCTTCTTATTTTTCGGCTTCATTGACACGCGATATCTGCAATTGTAGCTAATGGGGGTTTTATGCTCTTTACACATCAGTGCTGGCAAGGTAAGATTTTACTTCCACGACTTAATATTTAATCGGCAAACGAAGGACAAAATTGTGTAAGTTAGCTAGGGAAAAGTCACGTTTTCTATTGCTATTATAGGATCGAAACAAGCTATACACTTTTTATCCCCAACTAAAATGTTAATTAGCTGACTTTCTACAGGTTTATCAACAATATCCACAAGGTTATAAATAGGACTTGTCCACAAAGCATTGGAAAAGACAAAAAATGCCCCGTAGCTTACTTCTATAATCATAGTGTTCACATTTAAGACAAATAATGGATGCTTTTTTGTGAAAGAAATGTGAAGTGCATTGCGAGTTAAAACGTTACCGAGTATATTATAAGTGTAAAGAGAGTTGGTGATGAAAATCACGAATTCTCCTTCATAAAAAGCTGGCCGGCTTTGAACGCATTAATAGCATAAGATTTTTTGAACAATTTGTGAAAAGTTTCACAATAAAAATTTTAGGAGCTGGTAATCATGAAATGGTGGAAAACTCCACAAGCAGCGATTGCTTGGACAATTATTCGGATTTGGTTGGGTATTCAATGGATAGAAGCAGGTTGGCATAAAGTAGCAGATGGATTTGATGCAGGCGGATTTATGCAAGGGGCAATTGCAAAAGCAGGTGGCGATCACCCAATGGTTGCTGGATGGTATGCAAACTTCCTTGAAAGTGTAGCTATTCCAAATTCCGGATTATTCAGCTTCCTCGTATCCTGGGGAGAAATCTTAGTAGGCCTTGGTCTTATTCTCGGTGCAGCAACAATCCCGGCATTAATTGCAGGCGCATTTATGAACTTGAACTTCATGTTAGCCGGAACCACAAGTACTAATCCAGTTCTTTATACAGTAGCATTCATTCTCCTGTTTGCTGGCAGCGGTTCTTATTACTGGGGTGTTGACCGACTTGCAATTCCATATTTGAAAGAGCGCTTCATTAAGAAAGCAAGTGGGGTCGGGGAAAATACGGCAGCCCAATAGCTTATAGTAGTAAGGAAGGGAGCAGGAGATAGATTCTCCTGCTTCTTTCTATTCTCTGCTTCCCAATCTTGCACGTTCGTCTGCGGCTTTCGCCCGCGCTTGAGCTTCTAAATCTTCATGATCGGCTAATTCTCTTGAATACTCTACATCGATCCCATCAGCTGGGATTGGTGAAAGTGCTGCTTGGTCCCGTGTTTTACGCTGGTTAGCACGACCCATGATCATAACCCCTTTCAGGCTGGAACATCAGGAAAACATTTGTTTTCCTAACTCTAGGTTGTGAGTTTAGAAAGGGGAATATAAATGGAAAATATTTACCGGCGTGATTTTTTGCCGGCAAAGCCGCCTGCCTGATCAGCCAGTTTGAATTCTCTCGAATAGGTTATTTCCTGAGCGCTTGAAAGTGTACTCTTCGTTTTATCACGCTTTTTCTTCTCCATTTTTAAACACCCTTTCGGTAAAGTTTATTTCTTTTCCTATATTTTCCGAAAATTGTTTAAAACATACTTATTGCAGAATATCGGTCAACGCTTCAGGCAATGTTGGATATTTAAAGCTAAAACCGTTTGCTTCAAGCTTAACCGGCAACACCTTTTGCCCTTCCAAAACAAGCGTACTCATTTCTCCAAGCAGCAGTTTTAGGGCGAACGCCGGGACCGGCATCCAGTGCGGACGCTTGATGACGGAAGAGATTGTTTTTCCGAACTCCTTCATCGTTACCGGATAAGGGGCAGTGAAATTGATTGGGCCCTCAAGTCGGTCGTGGTTGATGGCGAATACAATTGCTCTTACAGCATCGCGGATATGTATCCACGAAACCCATTGCCTTCCTGATCCGATTGTACCTCCTGCAAAGAGCCGATACGGAAGAACCATTCTTGGAAAAGCTCCTTCATGTTTATCTAAAATAAGTCCAAATCTGCAAAACACAGTACGAACTCCATATTGTTCACCAGCCTGTGCAACTGTTTCCTCCCACTGTTCCACCGTTTGCGCCAAAAAATCGTTCCCCGGCTTTGTTTCTTTTTCGGTAAAGGTTTTTGATTCAGAAACACCGTAAAATCCAACAGCGCTCGCGTTTATCAATGCGAGGGGTTTTTGCTCCAACTTGTTGATCATATTTAAAACCTCGCCATTTGCTTCCATGCGACTATTAAAAATCCGCTGTTTTTGTTCAACTGTCCAACGGCGGCCGCCTAATGATTCCCCCGCTAGATTTATGATGATTTGTGTACCTTGCAATTCTGTTTCCGGGTGATCATCGTTATTCAGCCATTGCACATATTTAATGTTTTCTTTGTTTGTTTTCTCTTCAACATTGCGTGTAAGAATGACAATTTCATGGCCTTCTTTTAATAGTTCCCCCGTTAATGCTTTGCCGACAAATCCTGTTCCACCTGTTAGTGCTATTTTCAAAAGTATTCCTCCCAGTAACCTTTTTATGTTGATTATTAAATTTAGACATATTCTTTTAAAAACCTTTTTTCAGTATGTTACATTAAAGGAGAGGTGACGAATGATGGCTGTCATAACGAAAATATCTGTCCAGAAAAAGAACCATGATCGTTATAATATTTTTGTGGATGAAGGAAAAGGTGAAAAATTTGCCTTTAGCGTTGATGAAGATGTGCTAATAAAATACCAGTTGAAAAAAGGGATTGAGCTTGAAGACCTCATGTTAACCGAGGTTCACTTCCATGATGACATCCGCAAAGCTTATAACCTTGCCATCAATTATCTGGCAAGAAGAATGAGATCTGAAGGGGAAGTACGCGAGTATTTAATCACCAAGGAAGTAGAAACTCCTGTCATTACGGAAGTAATCAGCAAGCTTTATAAAAATCAATTTTTGAATGATGCGGAATTTGCGGCAGCTTTTGTTCGCACGCAAATAAATACAACAGATAAAGGCCCATTACAAATAAAACGCGAGTTGAAAGAGAAAAAAATTGATAGCACGGTAGCTGAAGATGCGCTTAAGGATTATTCATTTGATGAACAAGTTGAAACCGCTGAGCAGCTGTGCCGGAAGTATACTGAAAAAAATAAACGCGAGTCGTTTCGGTCCTTGAAGCTGAAGGTGGAACAACAGTTAATTAGAAAAGGATTTTCTTTTGATATAATCCAGCTGGTACTAGCTAATTCTCCAGAACAAGAGGATGATGCGGATCAGCTTGAGCTTGAGGCCATTACATATCAGGGTGAGAAGCTGCATCGTAAATACGAAAAACACTCCGGATACGAATATAAGCAAAAAATGAAGCAAGCTCTATATAGAAAAGGATTTCCGATCGAGCTGATTGAACGCTATTTACAAGAGAAGGATACATTCTAAAAAAACGATCTAAGCGCTTTATTTATTAGGCGGTTTTCATTATACTGAAAACAAATATCCTGAGGTGATGGTAATGCAACAGGAAAAGAGATACAGCGAAATGACTCGTTATGAGATCCAGCAAGAGATCGCCAGGCTCAATGAGAAAGCGAAAAAAGCCGAACAAATGGGGATGGTAAATGAATTTGCCGTGCTTGAAAGAAAAGCAGTAATGGCGAAATCCTATTTGTTAAGCCCGGATGATTTTAAATCCGGTGAACTGTATGGGATCAAAGGAGATCCGGGATTCTACTTTAAAATTCAATATCTTAATGGGGTGTTTGCCTGGGGCTATCGGCTTGGCGGTGATGGCCGCGAGGAAGCACTGCCGATAGCGATGCTAAAGAAAATAGAGCAAAACCAGAGCTAGTGATGCTCTGGTTTTTAAGGCTTTTAGGGCTTCCAGATGTTTGGTGTTCGGGATGGCTGCATGAATTTGTTGCCACCAACCCTAAATATAAGCATCTTTTAGAACAAAATCACAAACCTGCTTATTAATATTTAAAGCAAGTAAGCAGAAAAAACGCTTGGATTGAAGTGACAAATAAAATCCAAGCGTTTTTTTCTTGCAGCCTTTTTCTCGGGGCTTCTTGAGCGTTGTGTCCCGAAAAATCCCACGATTTCAGCCGGGAATGATATCGAGTTTTTTTCGGAGCTTCTCCTCACTGAAAATCCAGCCTGTGTAGGAACCCATAATATTGTATTCTTCGTCCAGCTGAACAACGGCAACGAAAGGGTAATGGCCATTGCTGCGGTAGCGTAAATCGATAAACCTCACTTCATAGTAATCATCATATTCATCAAGCTCCCATCGAAAAACAGGAGAAAATGACAAGAAGGCCGAAAGGTTTTTATCTTTTTTAGCTGCTTCGAGAACAGGTGATTCCGGTACAGGAACACGGTTGAATTGATCTAAAATTCTAACATGGTCATAATGTGCTCTGCCAACAAAAAACTGGTGGTGGTTCATGACGGCAATTTTCCAATGATGAAACTTCATCGTTGGTGCAATAATGATGTCTGTTGCATCAGGTATCATCGTTTTTACAGCCTTTAACACTTTTCTCCGGTAGTAAAAGCGAATAATATAATAAGCGAAAATAACTGCATAAATAGCTGAAAACGTGTAACCCGGATGGGCGCCAAAAGCCCATAAAAACAGCCCGGCCACATGAATGCCGAAAATAAACGGATCAAACGTGTTAATGATGCCAAGAGCAACCCATTTATGCGAAAACGGTCTTAACGCCTGTGTTCCGTAAGCATTAAATATATCGACAAACACATGCAGGAATACGGCGAGAAATGTCCACATCCATAAATGCAGCAAATTTGCCTCCGGAAAGAATGGGTAAACGACGGCAACTATCGCAAGCGGCCATAAAAGGACAGCCGGGATTGAATGGGTAACTCCCCGATGATTTCTTATATAAACAGCATTGTTTCTTAATTTCAAAACTGTGTCAATGTCAGGTGCTTGAGAGCCAACAATCGTCGCAATCAGTACACTGCTTGCTGTAGCCGTGCTCTCGGCTACAACGGGATCGAGAGTGGCGAGCCCGCCAAGTGCGAGTCCCATAACCACATGTGTGCCAGTATCCAAAAGGGTAAACCTCCCTTGAAGGTATATATACCAGTATACTCCACTTTATATCAACAATAAATTACTTGTAATTAAAAAATGTATCGTTTAATTTTAAAAGGAGTTGCAATCAAGACATTCGAACGAAATTAAACGATACGGTAATATTTATATTCCCACCTTTCGTTCATGTTTAACATCGTGGAGGCACAAAAGTGATTCGTATAGACATGAAAAATCTGGATGTAAGTTCTTTTCAAAGCGATTTAATTAGCTGGTTTACAAAGGAACAGAGAACGCTGCCATGGAGACAAGACACGGACCCATATAAAGTTTGGGTGTCTGAAATTATGCTGCAGCAAACGAGAGTTGATACAGTCATTCCATACTTTAATCGTTTTATACGGCAGTTTCCATCTATCGATGCTTTGGCGGAAGCGGATGAGGAGAGGGTGTTAAAGGCATGGGAAGGCCTGGGTTATTATTCTCGTGTCAGAAATCTGCATGCTGCAGTTAAAGAGGTGAAAGAGCAATACGGCGGAAAGGTGCCTGATACTCCTGAAGCGATTTCAAAATTACAAGGTGTGGGCCCATACACGAGCGGGGCTATTTTAAGCATTGCATATGGAGTGCCTGAACCGGCTGTCGATGGAAATGTAATGCGAGTGCTATCGCGGATATTAACGGTCTGGGAGGATATCGCAAAGCCATCTACAAGAAAAATTTTTGAAGAAGCAGTCCGACAACTCATTTCACACGAAAATCCCTCGTATTTTAATCAGGCATTAATGGAATTAGGCGCGATCGTGTGTACACCTACATCACCTTCTTGTTTATTATGCCCGGTGCGTAACCATTGCCAGGCCTTTCATGAAGGAGTCCAGACTGACCTCCCTGTTAAAACGAAAAATAAAAAGCAAAAAAGAGTTCAGCTTGCTGCGGCAATTTTAGTGAATGAAGAAGGGAAAATTCTTATTCACAAGCGTCCGGGAAGCGGGTTGCTCGCCAATTTATGGGAGTTTCCCAATACAGAGATGATTATGCCGCTCCGCAATGAAAAAGAACAATTGGGCGATTTCCTTATCAGCGAGTGGAAAGTTGAAGCAGAACTGAAAGATCAGATCGGCCAAATTGAACATATTTTCTCGCATCTGATCTGGAACATCAATGTTTTTTCAGGGATGATTCTGTCTGATGTCGAAGAGCAGGCAAATTTAAAGCTTGTTTCCCTGAAAGAGCTTGAGCAGTATGCCTTGCCGGTTTCTCATCAAAAAATGCTAAAACTGTATCTTAGCGATTAAAACGCCGTTTCTCGGCGTTTTTTGTTGAGTAAAATCAGTCATAGATTGTTTTGGAGCCGTTCGTATAGTTTGCCTGCTGATTGTTAAGGCCGCCCCTTTCGACAATTTGTTCAACAATGTCCCGATGTATCGCCTGCCCCTCCGAATTTAAGTAAGGAACGATTTGCTGCAAGGAATGGTGGAAAAAAGCGAGCTCACTGTCCGTCCATTCGGATAAAGGCATCATTGAAAGCTCGGTCATATCGCGTCCAACATACATAAACATCTTCCTTTCTGCATTGATTTTCAAATCAGTATAATGCGCTTAGTTTTTATCCTTGTTTGTCTTATATACCTGAAAAAGCTAAAATAAATACAAAAACAGATTGAAGGAGTTATTTTATGGTACAAAAAGTCGCATTAGTAACCGGCAGCAGCCGCGGTATTGGAAAAGCAACAGCATTAAGATTGGCAAGCGAAGGTTACGATATTGTCATAAATTATGCAAGAAGCAAATCAGCAGCACTGGAGACAGCAGCTGAAGTCGAAGCATTAGGAAGAAAAGCGCTTGTTGTTAAAGCAAATGTTGGCGATATTGAAAAGATAAAGAACATGTTTGCGCAAATCAATATGGAATTTGGCAGGCTTGATATATTTGTTAACAATGCTGCTTCAGGAGTACTGCGGCCAGCGATGGAGCTGGAGGAATCGCACTGGGACTGGACGATGGATATAAACAGCAAAGCTCTTTTGTTTTGCTCACAGGAAGCTGCAAAGCTAATGGAAAAGAATGGGGGCGGGAAAATTGTTAGTATTAGTTCCCTCGGTTCGATCCGTTACTTGGAAAATTATACTACAGTCGGAGTGTCGAAAGCGGCTCTTGAAGCATTAACAAGGTATTTAGCTGTCGAGCTTGCTCCTAAAAACATTGTTGTCAATGCTGTGTCCGGAGGGGCAATTGATACGGATGCACTAAAGCATTTTCCGAATCGGGAGGAACTTTTGGAAGGTGCTCGCGCAAAAACTCCTGCTGGGAGAATGGTGGAGATTGAAGACATCGTGCATACAATTATGTTTTTAATTACAGAAAAGGCAAGCATGATTAGAGGGCAAACGATAATTGTAGATGGTGGAATATCGCTGTTGGTCTGACAAACGGTTCCCGGCCCGCGTGGAATGAATATGCAGCATAGTCCCCTTCCGAAATGGACAAATTAAGCTTCGGGAGGTGATATCACAATGGCAGATAACCAACAGCCAAACCGAACAATCACTGGAACCAACATTCAAAGAGTAAGGCAGCAGAATGGACAAGCTGGTGCGGGCAGCCAGGGCCAATTCGGCACTGAGTTTGCAGGAGAAACAGGCGCTGCGCAAATAGGACAACAAAACCGCCAGGCCGGTGCTGGAAGCGCGCAGGCTTCTGCAGGCCGCCAAGCTGCCGCCCGGAACGCGCAAGCTGGTGCGGGCAGCCAGGGCCAATTCGGCACTGAGTTTGCAGGAGAAACAGGCGCTGCGCAAATAGGACAACAAAACCGTCAGGCCGGTGCTGGAAGCGCGCAGGCTTCTGCAGGCCGCCAGGCTGGAGCCCGGAACGCGCAAGCTGGTGCGGGAAGTCAGGGCCAATTCGGCACAGAGTTTGCAGGCGAAACGAACGCCCAGCAAATAAGACAACAAAACCGCCAAGCTGGAGCCGGGAACGCTCAAGCTGGTGCGGGCAACCAGGGCCAATTTGGCACTGAGTTTGCAGGCGAAACGAATGCCCAGCAAATAAGACAACAAAACCAGCAGGCACAAGCCCGTAGAGATCAAAACATGTAGGTGATCGAGACCAAGCCGCAAATTTATAAATTGAAGGGCGCTCTTTTTTCGTAAGGGCGCCCTTTGCTTTGAAAAATGATTGCAGGGTGTTCAAATTTTAGGAGCGATCGGTTCTGGATAAACCACAATTATAAAAGTGCAATCATGTTGTTATTGGGCAGGTGACTTGGGTTATTTTCAATGGCTCATTGTTTTAAATTCTTTAGTGAACCGTTATAATAGTAGAAAATAGGAATTGTTCTTTGTTGCCTTTTGTCGAATTTATTATCTCTTACAGTTAAAACATTTATAGGTTGCAAAGCGTCCAGGAATGAAAGTAGGGAGAAAACATGGGCGTACCCACAGAAGGTGAGCCGATTCAAATTCATAGCTATAAACATAATGGGCACATCCATCGCGTTTGGCAGGAAACGACCGTGTTAAAGGGAACACAAAATTTAGTGATTGGCGGAAATGATCGGACAATCGTTACCGAATCCGATGGACGAACATGGATAACAAGGGAGCCGGCTATTTGTTATTTCCATTCCCAATATTGGTTTAATGTGATCGGGATGATTCGTGAGGATGGCGTATATTACTACTGCAATATCAGTTCTCCATTTATTTTTGACGGAGAAGCGTTAAAATATATTGATTATGACCTCGATATTAAAGTATTTCCCGATATGACATTCAACCTCCTCGATGAAGATGAATACGAGCGACACCGCAATGAAATGAATTATCCGGAAGTTATCGATCAAATTTTACACAGGAATGTTGATAAATTAATTCGCTGGATTCGCCAGAGAAAAGGACCGTTTGCTCCTGACTTTATTGACATTTGGTACGAACGCTATTTAACCTACAGACGCTAATGATCCGGATAAAAAGCTGCCTGTTGACACAGCATCAACAGGTTTTTATTTGTGTACACTGGAAAAAAGATAGAGAGAAGTCTTCTTTTTAGGGGGAAATACATTGGACAGCATACGAAGATACTTACAATTTGTTAAACCGTACAAGCTGCAAATTATTGGAACTATTCTAATTGGAATTATAAAATTTGCGATTCCCCTGATGATCCCGTTGCTAATGAAATATGTGGTCGATGATATTATTAACAGCAACATATTAAATCAAACTGAAAAAACGGACAGGCTTATTATGGTGATGAGCGTAATGATTGTCGTTTTTGTCATCATTCGTCCACCTGTGGAATATTACCGGCAATATTTTGCTCAGTGGACCGGAAGCAAGATCCTCTATGATATCCGGGATCACCTGTTTACCCATATCCAAAAACTGAGCTTTAAATATTATGCTAACACAAGAGCCGGTGAGGTGATCTCAAGGGTCATTAATGATGTGGAACAAACGAAGAGCTTCGTCATTACAGGATTAATGAATCTTTGGCTCGATATAGCGACGATTCTGATTGCTGCTGCCATTATGTTTACGATGGATGTGCCGCTGACAATTGTCTCGCTGATTCTATTTCCGCTTTATGCTTTTTCTGTCAGGTATTTTTTCGGTAATTTACGAAAGCTGACAAGAGACCGTTCGCAGGCACTTGCTGAAGTGCAGAGCTACCTTCATGAACGGGTCCAGGGAATGTCCGTGATCAAGAGCTTTGCTCTGGAGGAGTATGAACAGAAACAATTTGATAAAAATAATTATAATTTCCTGAGAAAAGCACTTGACCATACAAACTGGAATGCGAAGGCGTTTGCAGTCGTCAATACGATTACGGATATCGCTCCATTAATCGTTATTGGATATTCAGGATACCAGGTAGTTCAGGGTGATTTATCAGTTGGGACTATGATCGCTTTTATTGCGTATATTGACCGCTTGTACAATCCATTAAGGCGGCTCGTCAATTCTTCTACAACATTAACGCAATCAATTGCGTCAATGGACCGGGTGTTTGAGCTGATGGATGAGAAGTACGATATTGATGACGCGCCTAATGCCAAGGAATGCAATCATGTCCATGGTGATTTGAAATTTGAAAATGTCAGCTTCGCATATGAAGAAGATGAAGAGACCGTACTAAAAAACATTTCCCTTGATGTCAAAAAAGGGGAAACGATCGCGCTTGTCGGAATGAGTGGAGGGGGAAAATCCTCGCTCGTAAGCTTGATTCCCCGTTTCTATGATGTGACTGACGGCAGGATACTCCTAGATGGGAATGATATCCGTGATTTTAAAGTGAAAACGTTGCGTGATAAAATCGGTGTCGTATTCCAGGACAATATACTATTCAGTGAGTCAGTAAAAACGAACATTTTATTGGGTAACCCGGAAGCCAGTGATGAAGCAGTTTATCGTGCTGCTCAAGCGGCGAATGCCGATGAGTTTATTCACAATCTGCCTCAAGGCTATGATACGAAAGTCGGCGAGCGGGGTGTGAAGCTATCTGGGGGCCAAAAACAACGGGTTGCGATTGCCAGGGTATTTTTAAAAAATCCGCCTATCCTAATTTTAGATGAAGCTACGTCTGCACTCGATCTCGAAAGTGAGCATCTAATCCAGGAAGCGCTTGAGAAATTGGCGAAGGACCGGACTACTTTTATTGTCGCACATCGCCTTTCAACTATTACCCATGCCGATCGGATTGTCTTAATAGAGCATGGAGAAATTGTCGAAATCGGTAAACATGACGAGCTGATGGCGAAGCAAGGAAATTACTATAGATTATTTCAAGTGCAGCAGCTTGAGCCTTCCGTTTAGAAACCTCTCTCAGATGACAGGGGTTTTTCCTTTTGCCCCCTGTTCATCATGCTCACCAAACTTCATTCAAGTGATCGGCGTAAAACAAAATGGCCCGCTTATAACTTGCGATGGATTCATCGCCTGTTGTTTCAGCCAGCTGTTTTAAAAGAATCGAGGTCGATTTTTCATGCTCACCTAAATTGTATAATGTAATCGATAGAAAAACCAAAAATTCCCGGGCTTGCGGATATTCTGCAATACCGGCAGCAAGCATTGATCTCGCTTCCTCATACAGGCCCAGGGCCCGATACGTGCTGCCCAGTCCAAGCATGGCACTGCGCCTCTTTTCGTCGTCGAGTCCAAGTTCCAAAGCTTTCTTATAATAGGGAACAGCATCAAGCTCCAATCCAAGCTGATCATGCACAACAGCGCAATGATAAAACACCGCAGCATTTCTACTTTCATTCTCAGCCAATGCCTTTAATAGATCCCTTGCCTTATCAAGCTGGCCACTTTTTTTAACATCCAAAGCCTTCTGTAATTCTCTCATACTGAAACCTCCTCAATTTCTTTCATTATCATATGGTGGTAAAGAAAGGTCAAAAATTAACAGTCAACGGCATTTTTCATTAGTTTGGACATAAAAGTAAGAGTAGGATATAAGGAAATTGAACTATTTATAATATTTTATATATTTATAAAATTAAGAAAAATCAGTAGACTAAAATCTTGTTTTTTTATAAAATGATAAATACAGGAAAAGCGAATCGTCCTTTTAAAACCACGAAAGGATGAAAAACCCACTTTTTCTTACCTACGAAGGGAAGGGAGTAAAAGTTGGCAGAAGCTCCAGTGTTAGACGTGAAACATTTAAAAACATCGTTTTTTTCGTCAGACGGGGAAGTTCCTGCAGTCGACGAAATCAGCTTTGCAGTCCAGAAGGGTGAAATTATTGGTATTGTCGGCGAATCAGGCTGCGGGAAGAGCGTTACGTCATTATCGATCATGAAGCTGATTCCCCAGCCACCGGGGAAGATTGTTGGCGGACAAATTTTTCTGAATGGTGAGGATATTGTCAATGCATCTGAAAAAAGAATGCGCCAGATCAGGGGTAATGAAGTAGCGATGATCTTTCAGGAGCCAATGACTTCGCTTAATCCGCTCTTTACGATTGGTCAACAGCTAACCGAAGCCATTTTAATACATAATAAAATCGGTAAAAAAGCTGCCTTTCAACAATCCGTTGAAATGCTGAAATTGGTTGGCTTGGCAAGGGCAGAACAGATCATGAAGGAATACCCCCACCAGCTTTCAGGAGGGATGCGGCAAAGGGTAATGATTGCCATGGCTCTTTCCTGCCATCCAAAGCTTCTCATTGCAGATGAACCAACGACCGCTTTAGATGTGACCATTCAGGCACAAATTCTTGCTTTGATGAAAGATTTAAATGTAAAGCTTGATACAGCAATTGTGATGATCACTCATGATCTAGGGATCGTTGCCGAGTTATGCCAGCGAGTGATTGTCATGTATGCCGGGAAAATCGTTGAAGAGTCTTCTGTTCAAGCCATTTTTAAAGAACCGAAGCATCCGTATACACTCGGCCTGCTTAAATCAATTCCTGATATACGCGACAAGAAAGAACGGCTCTATTCGATTCCTGGAAATGTCCCGAAGCCGGGTTCGATTACACAGGGCTGCCGTTTTGCTGCCCGTTGTGAATACGTATTCGATCGCTGCCTCTCGGAAAACCCGCCTCTCTATAATGCTGGTGATACCAACGTTCGCTGTTTCTTGCATGAATCAGGAGGTGTGGCCAATGTCTGAGGTTTTATTGCAAGTAGACGGCTTGAAAAAATATTTTCCTATTACCGGAGGCGTCTTAGGCAAGAAGATTGGCGAAGTAAAAGCAGTCGATAATATCAGCTTTTTTATAAAGAAAGGAGAAACGCTGGGACTTGTGGGAGAGTCGGGTTGCGGCAAGTCGACAACGGGCAGGATGCTGATGCGCTTGATTGAACCTACTGAAGGAAACGTCGTTTTTCAAGGAAAAAACATAACGGGCTTAAAAGACGGAGAAATGAGAAAGCTGCGCAAGGATATGCAAATGGTTTTTCAAGATCCTTTTGCTTCATTAAATCCTCGCCACACTGTAGAACGGATATTGGAAGAACCGTTAATTGTCCATGGAGTCGGAACTGCGAAGGAAAGAAAACAAAAAGTAAAAGAAATGCTCGAAGTGGTCGGATTGAGCAGCTATCATGCAAAACGCTATCCCCACCAATTCAGCGGCGGGCAAAGGCAGCGGATCGGAATAGCGCGCGCGCTGATGACGAAACCAAAGCTGATTATTGCCGATGAACCTGTATCTGCGCTTGATGTCTCGATTCAATCGCAAGTGCTGAATCTTCTTGCCGATTTGCAGAAGGAATTTCAATTAACTTACCTTTTTATCGCTCATGATCTTGGCGTCGTTAAACATATTAGCGACAGGGTAGGCGTGATGTATCTTGGCAGGTTAATAGAAATTACGACTGCTGAGAGACTATATGAGCATCCCCTGCATCCTTATACAAAAGGACTGCTGGCAGCTGTTCCGGTTCCGGACCCGACCGTTCGGAAGGAGCAAGCGCTTTTGACCGGGGATATGCCGAGCCCTTCCAACCCGCCATTAGGCTGTGCTTTTCATACAAGATGCAAAGAATGCATGGAGGTCTGCGAGTCGATCAGGCCCGAATTGGTTGAAATTGAACCCGGTCATTATGCGGCATGCCACTTATATACCGAAGCAGCAAAAAATTTATAACGGTATGAATTGGACAGAGCAGCATTGATGATATAAAACAACTAATGCCGGATCTGAAGGCTTCCGGAATAAAAAGAGGGGGTTGAAAATGAAGAAACGCAATGGCATTTTGTTTTTTGTGCTTGCTTTAATTTTGTCTTTGGCGCTGGCCGGCTGCAATTCACAATCATCAGGTGACAGTAAACCGAATAATGATGGAAACGGGGAAGAAAAAGATTCGGCCAATGATACGCTCGTTTTTGGGCGGGGCGGCGATTCTGTTGGGCTTGATCCTGCTATTGTCACTGAAGGCGAATCTTTTAAAGTAACCAAAAACATTTTTGAAACGCTTATCGAATTCGGGGAACAGGACACAGAGATCCATCCAGGCCTGGCCGAGGAATGGAGTAATACAGATGACGGTTTAAAGTACACTTTAAAGCTGCGCAAGGGTGTTAAGTTTCATGATGGTACAGATTTTAATGCCGATGCGGTAGTGTTTAACTTTGAACGTTGGAAAGCGGGAAACAAGGAAAAATTCTATTATTATAATTCGCAATTTGGCGATATCATTCAAGCAGTAACAGCAGTTGATGAACATACGGTGGAATTTACTTTAAGCCGTCCGCTTGCCCCATTCTATAAAAACCTTGCAATGTCGCCTTTTGCAATTGCCAGCCCTGCAGCTGTCGAAAAGCACGGTGATAAATTCGTCGAAAATCCAGTTGGAACCGGGCCGTTTGTATTCAAGGAATGGAAAAGGAATGACCGGATAACAATCGTAAAAAACGATGAGTACTGGCAGGAAGGCATGCCTAAATTAAACCAGGTTATTTTCCGGGCCATCCCTGAAAATTCAGCGCGCTTGAATGCTCTTTCTTCCGGGGAAGTGGATTTAATCGATGGGGTCAACTTCAGCGATTTGGGCCAAATAGAAGGCAATTCCGACTTGCAAGTATTCAATCGCCCGTCGTTGAATGTAGCCTATCTTGGTTTAACAAACACGCGCGGGCCGCTGAAAGAGAAGCTCGTCCGCCAGGCCTTGAACTATGCAGTCGATAAAAAAGCGCTTGTTGCTGGCTTCTTTGCGGGAGCAGCAGAACCAGCGATTAATCCGATGCCGCCGGTTGTAGCCGGTTATAACGATGCTGTTGAAGATTATCCTTATGATCCTGAAAAAGCGAAGGAGCTTTTAAAGGAAGCAGGCTATGAAAAAGGATTTGAAATGGAACTGTGGGCAATGCCGGTTCCACGTCCGTATATGCCGGACGGTCAAAAGATAGCTGAAGCGCTTCAGGCTAATTTTGAAGCAATTGGTGTCACAGCAAAAATTAAAACATATGAGTGGGCGACATATTTAGAAAAAACCCGGTTAGGTGAAGCGGATTCGTTCTTGCTTGGCTGGACAGGGGATAACGGTGATGCTGATAACTTCCTGTATGTGTTACTGGATAAGGACAGCATCGGAAGCAACAACTACAGTTATTACGAGAATCAAGAAGTTCACGATCTGCTTATTAAAGCACAGTCTACTGCCGATCAGGCAGAACGGGAAGAGCTATATAAACAAGCTCAAGTCATCATTAAAGATGATGCCCCGTGGATTCCGCTCGTTCACTCAAAGCCGGCATTGGCTGGACGTGCGGACATCACTGGATTCAAGCCCCACCCAACAGGTTCCGACTTACTTGCAACTGTTGAATTCAAATAATTGTGAGCAGGGAAGGGAGTGCAGGTCATGGCTCCCTTTTCGCTTATGAAATAAGAATGTGGTTCCTTGGAAAGAGGTGGAAGAATGCTTGCTTATTCTGTACGAAGGATATTTCTGCTCGTACCGGTTTTGCTAGGGCTAACGCTGATTGTTTTTTTTATCATCAGGGCCATTCCTGGCGATCCTGCTCAAGTGATTCTTGGTCAGTTGGCTACGAAAGAAGCTGTCGCCGATTTGACAAAGCAGCTGGGCCTTGACCAACCGTGGTACACTCAATATTTTCAGTATCTTGCCAGACTTTTGACGGGTGATCTTGGTGAATCGTTGCGAACGAATGCACCGATAAGCGAGGAAATTTGGCCCTACTTGGCAGCAACTATTGAGCTGTCATTGTGCGCGATGCTGATCGCTGTAGTAATTGGAGTTAATGCAGGTATCATCAGTGCATGGTTTCAAAATTCCTGGTTTGATTATGCTGCGATGGTCATGGCTTTAATTGGGGTTTCGGTGCCGATTTTTTGGCTGGGTCTTATGGAACAGTGGGTATTTGGGCTAAATCTCGAATGGCTTCCGACATCGGGCCGGGAAAATGTCCGGGACCCTGTCTCATCAATAACGGAATTATATTTGATTGATACGGTGCTTCAGGGCAGAATCGACCAGTTCTGGGAGGTTGTTAAGCACTTGGTGTTGCCAAGTGTGGCGCTGGCGACAATTCCAATGGCGATTATCGCCAGAATTACACGCTCAACAATGCTGGAAGTGATGCGTTCCGATTTTATTCGGACGGCCCGTGCGAAGGGGTTAAGGATGTTTTGGGTTGTTTACAGGCACTCGTTAAAAAATGCGATCATTCCGGTGCTGACAATTATTGGTCTACAAACAGGATTGTTGCTTGGCGGAGCGATTTTGACAGAAACGATTTTCAGCTGGCCTGGTATCGGGCGCTACATATTTGAAGCAATTAATTTTCGGGATTATCCTGTTGTTCAATCAGGCATTTTAATCATTGCTTTAATTTTTGTGACGATTAATCTGATTGTCGATTTGCTCTATGCGGCGATTGATCCGCGGATTAAATATGATTAGGAGGGGGCCAGACAATGGAACTATCAACGGATAAGCATTTTGGTCCGCTGCAACCACAGCCTGAAGATAAACCGGTTTCCCCGTGGCTCGAGGCGTGGAGAAGCTTTCGCCAAAACAAGCTTGCGTTAGTCGGCACAATCATCGTTTTGTTTTTTATCGTGATCGCGATCTTCGCGCCAATGATTGCCCCTTCCGGAATCAATGAGCAGGATTTCTCCAAGAAACTTCAACCGCCATCAAGCGAGCATTGGTTCGGGACCGATGATTTTGGCAGGGATATTCTCTCACGGGTTATTTTTGGGGCGAGAATATCGCTTCGCGTCGGGTTTATTTCAGTGCTCGGATCGATTGTTGTCGGCTGTTTGCTCGGCATTATTGCAGGGTACTACGGGAAATGGGTAGATACGGTCATTTCCAGAGTGTTTGATATTATGCTTGCCTTCCCGAGTATTTTATTGGCAATTGCCATCGTTGCTGTTCTCGGGCCATCTTTAACGAATGCACTTATTGCTATTGCAATTATTAATATTCCGAACTTTGGAAGACTGATTCGATCAAGGGTTTTAAGCGTAAAACAAGAAGAGTTTATCGTCGCTGCAAAGGCGGTAGGAATGAATGACCAGAGAATTTTATTTGTTCACGTGCTTCCAAACAGCATGGCGCCGATCATCGTCCAGGGAACGCTTGCGATCGCTACTGCGATTATTGAAGCAGCTGCTCTAGGTTTTCTTGGCCTTGGTGCCGGAGCGCCAAATCCTGAGTGGGGTAAAATGCTGTCCGATGCGAAGCAGTTTATGATCCAGGCACCATGGACGATGATCTTTCCGGGATTGGCGATTATGCTGACTGTGTTGGGCTTTAACCTCATGGGGGACGGGCTTAGAGATTCACTGGACCCGCGGATGAAACATTAAGAAAGCAGCTGACCATTCGTCAGCTGCTTTTAGTCAAAGCTCGGTTTTTGTCAACTAATCGTTTCGTTTGATTGTTGACTCTTACGTTCAAATATAGGGGAATTTCGCTAAAATCAAAGGATTTTTCGAATGAATCCTCTTATTCTCCGCTTAATTCCTTGCCAAGAGTAATTTAGTTATTGTTCTCCTTCACCCTCAATCGTAACGTCATTATCATCCTTATGAAACGATTGAAAACTGCTGATCAACAGGTCTAGATGCTCAAGCTCTTCTCCATATTCGATAATTGCGGAGACAAGTTGCATCGTATGGTACATCAGGGCATCATCCGGATCGTCCAGTTGCTTTTGCTGAGCTAAAAATAGATCAAATAATCTTTTTTTATTCTGGCAAATATCGCTTTCTTTGTGCTCGGGATGATATTTAATTTTACCGATGAACCTTAGTAACAGCTGTTCATGGTAACTGACTAAGCAGTCGAGCTGCTCTTGGACGGCGTTTTGAAACGGGACTGGCATATGGTTCAGCTCATTTTCAAAGCGATGAAGCCGCTTCAATGTTTGCAGGGAACGTTTCAAGGCAGAGATCATTTGCCGATAAATGACCAGTTTTCTCGATTTCGCCAAATCATTTCTTTTTAAATAGTTTCGCTCTTCCTTGTACATTAGATAGAGCTGGTCCAGCTTAATGATGTCCTCCTTAATTGCTTCTATATCAATTTTCAATTCTTTATGCTCCGCAGCATTCCTGGTATTCAAGCGTATCCACTTTGTAACCTCTTCGGTAATGCCTGAGATCTTGAAATAAAGCTTGTTCTCATATTTGGGCGGCAAAAACACCAGGTTCACTAAAAACGCCGAAAATATGCCGAGCATAATCGTCGAAAAGCGGACCATCGCAAAGTCGATAAAATTGCCTTGCGTATATTCCATGATCGCAATTAAGGTTACTAAAGAAAGGGCAATAGTGTTGCCGATCTTTAGCTTAAGATTAATCGTTATCACGATAATTGCGGCCAAGCCGATGACAAAAATATTGTTTCCAAACAGCAGCACAAATGCGATGCCGATAACAGCACCAATAATATTCCCCTGAACTTGTTCGATAATGGATAAATAAGACCGGTAAATGGTTGGTTGAATAGCAAAAATGGCTGCAATTCCGGCAAAAACGGGTGATGGAATCTGGAACAGTTCAGCCAGAAAAAGCGCAAGAGTAATAGCTATTCCCGTTTTCAAAATGCGGGCACCAAGCTTCATAGCTAATTAAATCCTTTCTAAGCATGATTAATGAAGGTGAGTTAATATAGATACTTTTAACAAAATTGTAGTCAACTAAACAATATTGTACTATACAATGATTATGCCCGAAGTTCAAGCGTTATTTCTATGAAGATGATTTAGACCAAACAAAAAGCCCGTGCCAATAATGGCAAACGGGCTTTAAAGTTATTATTCTGTTGAAACGGAAGGGTCTGCCTGCTCTTTTACAGGGACAACCTGGACAAAGTGTTTTTCCGGATTTGCCAGTAGCAAGGCAAGGTCGGCAGCTTCATCATGCTGTTCCTGTGCGTTTAGCATTTGCAGATAATTTTGTAAAAGCTCTGCCACATCTGCTTTTCCTTGTTCAGATAAGGCTGTTACCGAAACTTTAGCGCCTTTCGCAATCCTTCTTTGGATCGCGTCCTTCGTTAATCCCATCTCTGGCTGGTGGCGCAAGTAAACAACACCGCCAGTCATTCCGGCGCAAATCCATGGGCCCGGATCACCGAGTACAAGGCCCCTGCCGTTTGTCATATATTCAAAGGCGAATCCTTTAATATTGGCTTTAGAACCGATATTGCCAAATTCTTTTTCAGGCAGTGGTTCTTTAATAAGCCCGCCGATAATGATATCAGCCCCGGACAATCTGATTCCGGCACGTGCATCGGCATTTCCCTGGGCAACGAGCAGCCCTTTCTGCGCTCCATAGCCAAACCCTTTTCCAACGGCCCCATTATAAAATTGGCCATCCTTGCCTTTTGACTTGGCGATTTGGATGCTTCCGCCGAACGAGGTTTTGCCAATCCCGTCCTGGCCGCCTCCGCTGACCTGTATACGAATGCCTTCGCTGTTATAAGCTCCCAGCCCGTTTCCTAAAATCGATCCTTCATATTTCAAATCAACAGGAGGAAGGGTTTTATAGGAGCCGTCGAGACGACCGCGAACACGATGACATGATACGCGGCTCGCCAGCACTCGCTGCTCCGAATTCACACTCTGGAACTCGCGGGATTGGTGCAGCTCCGAATCAACTCCATCCAGATATTCGGCGCCTACCGCAACCTGAAGCTGTTTTGTTTCCAATGCCGCAGCAGCTTCCTTTTGATTAAGCTGGCCTATTTCGAGCGTTTTTAGTAAATAGGTTAAATCGAGATGATCTTTGCCTTTAACTTGTTCCAACAGATCGGAACGGCCAACCGCGTCCTGCAGGTTTTTAATTCCTATTGAAGCGGCCAATGCTTTTAATTCCTGGCCAAACGCTGTAAACAGATTAATGAGCCCTTGTACAGCTAAATCATACTGTCTCGGCACAAACCGGCGCAAGCCGTGTTCCTTTGCCTGGGCTTCGGAATCAATTTGCGTTGCGATACCGACATGGCATGTGTCAAGATGGCAGCCACGGCATGTTGTACAACCGATTGAAATCATGGTAAGTGTACCAAAGCCAACCCGGTTAGCGCCAAGAAGCATCACTTTCAGAACATCGAGTGCACTTTTGATTCCTCCATCAGCCCAAAGCTCTACTTTATCACGCAATCCTGCTTCAAGAAGGGCGTTATGTGCGGCTTTGACACCAATTTCCACCGGCAGGCCGACATGTTGGAGGGCATGAATTCTTGCGGCACCCGTTCCGCCATCAAATCCACTCAGTGTAATAATATCGGCGCCTGCTTTTGCAATGCCGACAGCAATCGTTCCGATATTGGGAACGACCGGGACCTTTACCGCGACCTGTGCCTGGTCATTAGCCGTTTTCAGCTCGTGAATCATTTGCGCAAGATCTTCGATCGAATAAATATCATGGTTATTTGAAGGCGAGATTAAATCGGAACCGATTGTTGCGTTCCGTGCCTCAGCAATCTTTGCTGTAACTTTTGAACCAGGGAGGTGACCACCTTCTCCAGGCTTGGCGCCCTGGCCGATTTTAATTTCAAGCAAGTTGGTTGAATTCAACAGTTCAGCATTGACACCAAATCTTCCGGAAGCGACTTGCTGTCCGCGTGTTCTTGGATACTTGCCGAGCATGTCTTTGATCTCGCCGCCTTCACCATTCAAGCTGACCATATTTAAACGGTCTGCTCCTTCCGCATAAGCCCGGAAGGCCGTTTCATTTTGTGAACCGAAAGACATTGACGCGATCACAAATGGCAGACTGTGTTTTCCCACGCTGATATTGACTTCCTCCGGTCTCACGGGTGCTGCCGCTTTTTTCAAGCCTGTTAAATGGCGAATCGTTGTAGGATTTTGTTCTTCCTGCTCACTGATTTTTTCCCGATAAGCATTGTAATCACCAGTCGAAGCTACTTCGCCGATTGCTTTCCAAATACGCGGGAAGAGATGGAACGTTTTGCCGATTCGTTCTTTCTCATTTTGATAGTCAGCTGCCCGTAAGATCGCATCTTCTTTCATCGATTCAAAGTTACTGGCTAAATGTGCTGCACCGAAGAAGTTGACAATGTTCAAGTATTCAGCGACTTGCTCATTCAAACCGATCGCTGAGAAAAGGCGGCCATATCCGCGCAGTTCATGAATACCGATTGTGGAAATGACTTTCTCAAGCCCTTTTGTCAGAGCGCTGTATAAGTTGACAAGCGGCTTCAAAGATTCGTCCAGCACCGTCGTGAACATATAGTAAGGGCTGATCAGGTCAGCTCCTAAACCAAATGATGTAATAATATCGTGCAAGGAACGAATCGCTGCTGAGCGAAGTAAAAGAGAACAATCTCTTCTCAACTCTGCTTTAACAAGCGCCTGGTCGATCGCAGAAATAACAAGATGCGGATCAAGCCAGTAATGGCCCTCTTGATGGGAATCGGCATCATCGATAATCAACAGCGACTTTCCGTTTTTAACAGCGGCAACAGAGGCTTCAGCGAGCCGCTCTAAGGCATGGTCAATCGTTTCTTCGTTTGTAAATGTCGAAGACAAATAAGAAGCAAGCTGTTGCTCCCGGAATAGATGGACAATCTGATCGTAGCTAGGCTGCTGGAGCTCGCGGGAACATTCGAAGCCCGCTTTACCTTCAATTAAAATAGGTGATAAAAGCTCAACAATGGTATTCGCTTCATTTTTAGTAAATAAACTAGGACGCTTTCCGATAATTGTTCTAGTTGAAAAATGTTCGGTTTCCCTGTCACGGTCGATTGCCGGATTTGTCACAACAGCAACGCTTTCCTTTATATAATCCGCAATGTTTTTTCTCTCTGGATTTATGGCTGCAAGCGGTGCATCATGGCCAAGCGACCGGATTGGTTCGGCTCCTTTTTCAGCCATCTGTTCAACGAGCTGAACATGATCGCGTTCCCAGCCAAACGCTCTATACTGGCCGTTATGAATTTTGGTTGGATAATTCATTAAGACCGTTTTGGCCGGCGCCGGAGGGTTTAACCTTTTTCTTGTATCTGCAAAGCTGACTCTTTGTGAAAAGCGGTTGTACACTTCAGCCTGGTATTGTTCCTGCTCATAAACCTTCAATGTTTGTCCGTCCCATTTAAAGCCAACCTTTTCCCCGGGTGCCAATGGTTTTGGATCATTCATATATTCTTCTGCCGGAATGATTCCCGGTTCAGAGGAGAATAGGTAAGATGATTCTGTTTCGAGCATCCAAAGCGGACGAAGGCCAAGAGCATCAACACTAAATACAGCTTCATCACCAAATCGCGAAATGATACCGGCCGGCCCCTGGGCAAAATGGCCCCAGGCTTCACGAATATAAGTATAAAGATCCTGCTTGTGTTCTGGATATGCTTTTATCTCATTGATAATCGGCGGGAACAACAAGTCCATGACCTCAAA
Source organism: Bacillus sp. V33-4 (assembly GCF_002860225.1). Taxonomy (NCBI): domain Bacteria; kingdom Bacillati; phylum Bacillota; class Bacilli; order Caryophanales; family Bacillaceae; genus Bacillus; species Bacillus sp. V33-4. Next base: position 7,159 of record NZ_PGVC01000013.1, on the reverse strand, counting down.
TAAAGAATAGCCATCACGACAAATAAACGTTTCCATTGTTCTGCTTAAATCCTGGGAATCGCTGCCGTCTTTGACTAGCGGAACGCCAATCATTTTTGCCTCATCGCGAAGCTTGGCTATCGTGTTAATCTCGCCATTGTGACCAAGTATACTGAAAGGCTGGACCCTGAAAAAGCTTGACAGGGTATTGGTAGAATAACGATTATGGCCAAGAGTGATAGTCGAAGCGACCAGTGGGTTTGCAAGATCATGATAATATTTCGGCAGAATATCGCCGGCTCCCATCACCTTATAAACGGCATGATGCTGGCTTAAAGAAGCCACATGAACATTTTCGTTCAGTTCAAAATCGATAATCAGCTCAAATAAAGCTTTGGACTGTTCCTGTCCGGTAAACGGTGAGACACACGCAAACTGCCAGAAAACCGGGTTTTCCTGGATGGCGATCGGTCCTAGTGCAGAGGTATTCGTTACACTGTCTGTTTGGAATAATATATCAAACTGAGAAGCTTCCAATTTTTTAAATAGTTCATTTTTAATAGATTGACTGTCGGACTTTCTCGAGATGAAAATATGACCGACAACAAAGTTCTCCTGGTCAACCACAGCAGGATCAAGGTTGTCTTTCTTGAATTTTTCCTTCCAGAGTTCACGCGGAATATCGATATGGATACCGACTCCGTCTCCTTCGCCGTTTATAAATCCGGCGCGGTGGTTCATGGTGACTAATGCATTTATACAATTAAATATATTCTCATTAGTAGGTTTTTTTGTTTTTTCCAAAGAAGCAACAATTCCGCAAGCATCATGTTCCTGCCTGTGAAATTCAGTAAAAAGAGAAGGACTCCATTTTTGTGTCATAGACTCGGCTTAGGAAGAGTTTAGATGTTCCCTAAAGCCGGTTCACCTCCTAAATAAAAATGTTTCATAAACTCATGTTTGAGTAGGTAATTACGGTGGAAAAAGGAAAGGGTAATAAAACGTGAACGGTTTTTGAAAGGTATTTTTTACGTAATATTCGTATCATATCATAAGAATTTTCAGAAATCAATTATTATACAGCAAGATGGATGCTAATTGATGTAGAAAAATATAAAAAAATGTATAATAGTATTATTTGCAAGCGTTTTCATAGTGGGTTATTAAAAAGCCGGAAGATAAAAAATCTTCCGGAATGTATAAAAAGATGAATATTTATTCGTTTGCAAGTAAGTAAAATGCGTTTTGGACAGCATGAAGTGTTGCTTCAATATCTTCTTCCGTGTGGGCAATCGTTATAAACCACGCTTCATATTTAGACGGCGCCAGGTTGATGCCCTGGTTCAACATATGTTTAAAAAACTTCGCGAACATTTCCCCATCCGTATTTTCGGCCTGCTCGTAGTTTTCCACTGTCACGTCCGTAAAGTAGATCGTGAAGGCTCCCTTTAAACGGTTTATTGTAATAGGAACATTAAATTGTTTCGCTGCTTCGAGAATGCCTTCTTCAAGAATTTGGCCGAGATGGTCTAAATGCTCGTACACTCCTTTTTGCTTAAGGACTTCAAGACATGCGATTCCCGATAAGATAGAAGCTGGGTTTCCTGCCATTGTTCCGGCCTGGTAGGCTGGCCCAAGCGGAGCGACGGTTTCCATGATTTCCTGCTTTCCTCCATAGGCACCGATCGGCAGCCCACCGCCAATGATTTTACCAAGTGCCGTTAAATCGGGCTGGATCCCAAGCAGGTCCTGGGCTCCTCCATACATAAAACGAAACGCTGTAATAACTTCATCATAGATGACCAGTGCGCCTGCAGCATGGGCAAGCTCGTTTATTTGTTGCAGAAATCCCTCTTTAGGTTCAACGATCCCAAAGTTTCCAACGATCGGCTCGACCAAGACAGCAGCTATTTGATCGCCCCACTTTTCAAGAGCCTCTTTAAATGGTTCGATGTCATTAAAAGGAACGGTAATAACTTCCTGTGCAATGCTTTTAGGCACGCCCGCAGAGTCCGGAGTGCCGAGCGTCGATGGTCCTGAACCGGCTGCGACGAGCACAAGGTCAGAATGGCCATGGTAACAGCCGGCAAATTTGATGATCTTATCCCTTCCCGTGTAAGCCCGGGCTACACGAATCGTAGTCATTACGGCCTCAGTACCTGAATTGACAAAACGTACTTTTTCTAAACCGGGCATCGCTGCTTTAATCATTTTTGCGAATTTTACTTCGTGCGGGGTAGGTGTTCCATAAAGAACTCCTGTTTCTGCTGCTGTTTTTATTGCTTTCGTTATGTGCGGATGGGCATGTCCGGTGATAATCGGCCCGTACGCTGCTAAATAATCTATATATTGATTGCCGTCAACATCCCAAAAATATGCTCCGTTCGCGCGTTCCATCACGACGGGTGCTCCGCCCCCAACAGCTTTGTATGAGCGTGATGGACTGTTTACCCCACCGACAATATGTTCGAGTGCTTCTTTATGTAATCGTTCTGAATTAGAAAACTGCATCGATATCCTCCTCGTGAAAATCTGTCCTCTATTTTACATGATTTGCGGACACGTTTCATTATTATAAGCTTGTTTTTAACACATGGGGAGTACTCAATAGTATTTTTCTGTTAAATATTGTTTCATATTGCAACATAGATGAACATATGTGGTTCTTCGGACGTTCCTACTTTTAACTGCTGGCAAGCCGGCATATCAATGAATGCTTATGCGTATAGATGGATGAAGGGAGTTGTCCGGAAAAGAGGGGACAAGATGATGTTTTATGCGATGCTGGCCATAGTCATTTTCTGTATCGGAATGAGTTTGCGCACATTATTTTTACCCTATAAAATAAAAGGAAAGCGTGTCTCTTTTGAAAATTTCCTGTTTCTCATTTTAATATATGCGACGATTATGATCGGTTTTGGTTTGGTGTTTATGTTGTTTGAATTACAGGGCGAGCCTGTACTTATCGAAGCAGGAACCAGAGCTGCGGTCGACTTTTGGAGCCGTTTGGAAACCTCGCTTTATTTTAGCGCGATGACACTTTTTTCCGTTGGTTATGGGGATGTATTTCCTATTGGCATAGGGCGGATGATTGCAGTTATCGAGGCATTGATCGGCTATACGATCCCGGCCGCATTCGTGGCAAGGGCGGTCTTTGATTCGGAAAAATGAGGTGTGCGATGCTGAAAGTTTGTTTTTTATAAGAATTTTGGATACGCTTACCTATATGCTAAATGCAATTGGAGGAAAATAGTGTGAATGAATTGACCGGAAAACGAGCCCCCGATTTTAAACTGCCGGCAAGTAATGGACAAACTGTCAGCCTCGCAGACTTTCGCGGGAAAAATATCGTTCTTTATTTTTATCCGAAAGATATGACACCTGGATGTACAACTCAAGCCTGTGATTTTCGCGACCACCATCAAAGCTTTGCTGATGCGAATGCAGTTATTATCGGCATTAGTACTGACCCGGTTGCAAAACACGAAAAGTTTATTGACAAGTATGATTTGCCGTTTCTATTGCTTGCTGATGAAGAACATATAGCCGCAGAAGCTTACAGGGTGTGGAAACTGAAGAAAAATTTCGGCAAGGAATATATGGGGATTGAAAGGTCGACGTTCATGATCGACCAAAATGGAATCGTCGTTAAAGAATGGAGAAAAGTATCAGTGAAAGACCATGTTGAAGAGGCTTTGCAGTATATTACTGAAAACCTGCAATAAAATGATTTTGCTGATGGAAGCCTATTTTATTGGCATCAAGGCTTTTGTCCATGCCAAAAGCGGCATCTTGAATATCATTTTATTAGGGCATACCTCCTCAGATAAGTCTTAGCGGTCCAGTCTAACTGGGCCGTCTTTTTTTTGTATGAACATATAACAAGGCGCAGTATTATGCGCTGTCATACGGAATCCTCCTCGTAGAGTAAGACAATTTAATTCGTGTTTTCGGTTAGCTTAATATATTGTGAATTTACTCGGTTACGTGGGTGGAATGATATTATATTATGGAAGAAAGAAACACAATGGGGTGAAAAATATGAAAGTCGTTTCTTCGATATTTCCTTCTGAAGAACTGCAAAAAGCCGTCAGGGAGGAGTTTCCAGAAGTTGATTTTGAGTTTTATAAAGGAATGGATGAAGCGGAGCGCGCATTTTATAGTGCCGAAGTTTTTATTACAGAATGAGCCCCTCGATAAACAGCATCCATTTTGGGAAATGAACAACATAACCGTGACTCCCCATCTTTCGAGTATCACCAAAAACTACATGCCGAGATCATTTACTATTTTTAAATATAATTTACATACATATATTAATAAAGATAATGGATTTTTAAATGTGATTAACCTTGAAAGGGGATATTGAAAGGTGAAGATTTATACAAAAACCGGAGACAAAGGGACAACATCACTTATTTACGGTGAAAGAGTAGCAAAAGATGATCTGCGTGTCGAGGCTTATGGAACTTGTGATGAAGCGAATTCAATGATCGGGCTGTCATTAAGCTTTTTAAGCAACGAGTTTTTTGACGGGAAAGATCAACTTGAAGAAGTATTCCATAAAATTCAAACAGCTTTATTCCATGTTGGAGCAGAACTTGCCACTCCAAATGGAAGAGAAGTGAAATGGGTTTTAAAAGAAGAGCATTTACATGAATTAGAGCAAATGATTGACAAGCTGGATGCTTTTTTGCCAGCGTTGTCAAACTTTATTCTGCCGGGTGGCCATTCTGCTGGCGCAGCGTTCCATGTTGCAAGGACAATGGTCCGAAGAGCAGAACGATGTGCGGTTGGAATCAATGCTGACTTCAATCCATTAGTGCTAGCTTATTTGAACAGGCTCTCAGATTTCCTGTTTGTCTCTGCCCGATTTGTGAACCTTCATTTAGGGCAAAAAGAAATGCCTCTTCATAGCGAAAATTAAATCAGTTAACCATATTATCATGTTTGTGTATTGACAAAATGCTTGAAAACTGAGTAGACTAATTATAAAGATTATAATATAAGAATACTTTCAGAAGAGGGGTGCATGGCGATGGATCACGATCACGGTCAATTAAAAGAAGCGTTGGAAACCTTAAAGGAAACGGGCGTCAGGATTACTCCGCAACGTCATGCGATACTTGAATATTTAATAAACTCAATGTCACATCCGACTGCAGATGAAATATATAAGTCATTGGAAGGAAAATTTCCTAACATGAGTGTGGCGACAGTTTACAATAATTTAAGAGTATTTCGTGAAGTAGGACTTGTTAAAGAGTTACCTTATGGCGATTCATCCAGCCGTTTTGATTTTGTGACAAGCCATCATTATCATGTGATTTGTGAAAAGTGCGGAAAGATCGTTGATTTTCATTATCCTGGGCTTGATGAAGTTGAGCAGCTTGCTTCTCATGTTACCGGTTTTAAAGTAAGCCACCATCGTATGGAGATTTACGGAACTTGTTCCGACTGTTCGTTTAAAGAAGCGCATTAAGCCAGCTGATAGCCCGGAGCTATTGGCTTTTTTGTTGTTTAGAAAATTATAAAATCAATAGAGAAAAGCCGTCTGATGACGGCTTCTTTCTATTATTTTCGATTGTATTTTTCATTAAACTCTTTTCCCTCAAGATTTTGGTCAAGAGTCAAAGGCTCGTTGCAATACATGCAGATATCCACACGGCCAAGTAGCTTTGTATGCTTCCCGCAATTCGGGCAGACGACCTGAACAGTTTTTGTTGAGAGCATTCCAATCCAAAAGTAAACAACAGTACTGGCAATGATAAAAAGAAGTCCAAGTATCATAAAAATTATCATCACAATGGGTGAGTTTCTAAAGAAAATCCCCCCGTACATGACAATAATTCCAATAAAAATTAAGCTTAGAGCAAACGTCCGAATTTTATTTATCTTACTAGAATATTTAGCCATCCGTGTACCTCCTAAAGAATACATACATTATATCATTTCGGTCGGAGGAAGTGGAATGGTTTAAGCTTGTTTGAAATCTCCCTAATAATATAAGAAGGAAATTTTCGATTTTTTGTCGAAAACATAAGCTACTAAAAAAATGGAGGAATGATGATGGAGGACATTCTTAGGCCTGTATATCAAGAACGGGCCAGCCAACCAAACACCCTCGGCGTCCTGATGATTGAAAAAAAACAAAAATCGAGCCCGACTACCGATACATTTGATGCGATTTTGCTGATAGTGGTTAAGGAAGCAGACCGATCAGTATATGTGAAGCACTACAGCTATGGTAATAAAAAGGCGGCTCTTCATATTATAAGTGAACAACAATTACATGAATGGCTTTTACTTGGGTCAAATCGAAAAATTATAGATTGGCTTTATAATGGCAAAATTCTTTTTGACCGGAACGAATATATTCACAATCTAAAGATCGAGCTGCAGGAATTTCCTTTCTACGGCCGTAAGATAAAAATAGGGCTTGAGTTTGCAAAATTAATTCGCCGCTATACGGATGGGAAAGCTTTTTTTGATAATCAGCATTACCTGGATGCATATAACCATGTTGTCCATTCTTTGCACCATCTTGCCCGATTAGCCGTTATCGAAAATGGCTTCCATCCTGAAGTGACTGTCTGGCATCAGGTTAAAAAGATTGAACCGGAGATTTTTAAGCTTTATGAGGAATTGGTTAGCAGTGAAGAGCCCCTTGAAAAAAGACTTGAGTTGCTGTTTTTAGCAAGTGAGTTTTTAATTCATTCAAGAACACAAATGGGAACCGCACATATTATAGACGTATTGAAGGAAAAAGATCTTTGGACATTCGATGAAATAATGAATGAAGAAGAATTAACAGCCTATTCCGTTGACCTGGGAGTCCTGCTTGAATATCTTAATGAAAAGAATTTAGTTGAAGTCGTCAATGTAGAAACGAAAGGACAATCCCTTTTTCACAGAGTATATAAAGCAACAAAAAAATTATATTAAAAAAACTTTAAACCCTCTTGACCTTTTATTAAATACTTGTTATATTGATATCCGTCGCTTCGAAATGCGTATCACATTACTTTTCGATGCAGACGGATGTTTCAAAAAAAGGTGTTGACTTAAAGGACGCCACATGTTATATTAGTAAAGTCGCCTCGCGGCGATATATGAGTTTATTGCTCTTTGAAAACTGAACAAGCAAGCAAAAACGTCAACGTTAAGTTTATTTTTATTT